>NZ_DBMCTG010000009.1:0-74768 GCF_056976295.1 Candidatus Avelusimicrobium sp. | reverse complement strand
TTTTTTTTTTTTTGGTAAATTTTAATAAGCAGTGAGTCTGTAAGGGGGGACGCGTGCGGTAGTTAAAAGCCGCTAAAAAGGGTGTTTTTGCTCGTTCTTTCTGTCCCTCCTCTAACAAGACAGAAAGCCACGGGGCGTACGCAACACTATCCGTACGCCCCTTATTTTAAGAGGAGGGAAAATGAAGAATAACCGAAAGAAGAAAGCGTTTACGCTTACGGAACTTTTGGTAGTGGTCATCGTGATAGGCGTCTTGTCTGCGGTGGTATTACCGAAGTTCAGCAAAGTAATTGAAACGCGCAAAACGACGGAAGCCGAAGAAATGATGGCAGCCGTGAGAACGGAACAGGAAAGACGCTGCTCCCTGGATAAGAACTATACCACGGATGCGGCCGCGGTCAATTTGGCCTCGTTAAATACCAAGAACTTTAATTACACATTAAAGAACACGGGCATAGAAGCGGCCAGCACGGGTAAATACGGCTATACTTTAAAAATGCCGTCTTACCGGGATGGACGCTTGTGCTGTGATAGCGCGGAACAATGCGCCAAGTTAAATAAAAATTATCCTTTGTGTAGCGAACTGACCGCCAAGGCGGACTACACGAGCGGTACTGAGTGCTCGGCAGGTGAAGAACCCGATAATACACCGAAAACTTGTGAAGGTCCTTCTACGCAAGCGTGCGGATGCAAAAACGGTGGCACACAAACGAGAACCTGCGACACGACTACGGGCACTTGGAGTGCTTGGAGTTCCTGCTCTATCGCCGACTCTTGCGAATGTGAGGGAACACAGCCTATTTCCAGCCAATCTTGTAATACTTGCGGCACGCAAACGCGCACGATAACCTGCAATTCGGCTACCGGGGAGTGGGTTCTTGGTAGTTGGGGCGCGTGCGACAAGACAGCAGAAGAATGCACTACGGATGAAGATTGCTGTTCTGATAGCGTAAGCGATTTCGCCGCTTGTATTGCCAAACAATACGGTACTGATTCGGCGGAATACATTTGTGCTACTGGAAAACATTTGGGTTGGCAAAAAGATATTGGGTCTTTGATTGGTGCTAGTGCTTGTGCTAGCAAAGTTATGCCGTTTGGTTGCTTTTTGAGAGCGGCGAATAATACCTGCCCGGAAGGAGATAAAGCCTGTGCAGAAATGCGGAAAATCAATGCCAGTTGGATTTCCAGCGGATTTAAGAGATATGCTTGTACGAGGGAACTCCCTAATACTGATGTTGATGTCTCTGATGAAAAAGAAGATGAATATGAGTTAGTTTGGGAGGATGTGGATTGGTCCAATTATATAACTAGGGAAAAAGAGGTTTGTAATAGCTTGGAAAGTAGGCGGAGTATTATCCGAGAATTATGTGCATCAATCAGAGAGAGCGATAATCTGCGAGACTGCGGGACGCGCGAACCTAAATCAGAGGGAGAAATGTGTTATAAATATTGCGGATTAGGTGGAAAAAAATATCCGAAAGGGACAATTCTGTACTATGAAGAGGATGAGAGCAAGCGCCCTGTGTCTTCCGGCTATTGGGATTATATGACGAAATGTGTTAAGTATGAATTTGGGTCTGGCGGTAACTGTATAGCCGAAGAATCTTATGGTCCTTTGTTGTGTATAATTCCTTATTCTTTTGACGTCAAAATGGCTAGAAAAAGAAAAAAATAAATGAATTATAAAAGGGCTTCCTTTCCCAGGGAGCCCTTGTCTCTCTTGTATATGAAAAAACAAATTTTACTTTTCATTTCAGCCTGTATTCTTACACTTGCCGCTTGTTCCATTGTTTTACGTTTTGTTTTATTTGATATGGCTTATGAATATGATGAACTGTTTACTGCCATAACTGCCGATCCTTCCTTATCTTTAAAATGGATTTATCATAATTGGCTGATTGTAGATGTTCATCCGCCTCTTTATAATATACTGATGTGGTGTTATACGCATTTTTGTCCTTATGGCCCCGAATTGTGGCTCAGACTGCCCAGTTTGATTTTTGGTATGGGGGCGTTGTTTTGCTCGTGGTATTTCTTCCCGAAACATTTTGGTAAAAGTTCCCGGTTATTATTTACAGCGTGGATTGGCTGTAATACCTATATGATTTTATATTCCCAACAGGCCCGTTCGTATTCGCTAGTGTTGCTGTTGTCCGTTTGTCTTACTTTTTGTTTTTTGAATATGGTGCGTACCATTTTTCAAAAAAAGCCCATTTCTCTTGGCCAATGGGGTATCTTTGCCGGACTTGCGTTAATGTTGGAATGGTGCCATTATTTTGGGACTTTATTAGTTGGAGTTTTTTGTGCATTTTTATTTGTTTTTGCTTTAAAAAATAAACAGAAATTAAAGCTTTTTATGATGATTCCCTTAGGCCTTGGAATTGCTTGTTTGCCGTGGTTAATTCCTAATTTTTTAATGCAGTTAAAATTTCAGAGATTGGACGGAAATTGGTGGGCAAACACCTATTCTTTATCTGATGCGCCTGCGGTATTTTTGCGCATTTTCTTTTATTCTTTTTGGGGAAAATGCTGGGGTGGAATTTTGTTTTTTGTTGGACTTATTGGCAGGATTTTAAGATATAAGCGTACGGGAAGTTGGGGCCCCTATTTTAGAGAAATTACTGTATTGGGGGGTGTGTTGGCGGTTGTATTTTGTGTAACTTTTGCAATTTCTTTTAAAACTTATATGTTTGTTGGGAGATATTTTACAGTTGTGTTACCGGCGGGATATTTGCTGTTAATTTTATTGTGGAAGCCCCTGTATGATAAATATCTTTTAATGAAATTGGCTTGTGTGGTGGTTTTGAGTTTAGAACTTCTCTCTTTTGTTTCTTTGTATAAGGTGTTGAAAGAGCCCAATGTTATTTCTTCCCGGATTGTCAGTCAGTTTTATAGGGATTATTTAAAAAAACGGGAAATTATGGTAGTGGCAATGGAAGCATTTCCGCCCTCAGCGATGCCTGCTATGTATGGCTTTTATGTAAATAAAGTATATGGTTTAAATGCAAGAATTACCGAGTTGTTTTCTCTTTCGGAACAGGAGCGGGACAAATATTTAAAAAAACAAGACAAGGCGTTTGTATATATGCCGAATTGCTCAGAAGAAAAACTTTATTCGCTTAGCCGTTTGTGGAATAGACAAGTAGAAATCTATATGCGTTTAGGAGAAACGTGCATCTTGCATTTTAATATAAAAGGCTCTGGTCCGCTAGATTCTTATGAATATCAACAAGCCCACAGGCATAAAAGTTGGTTTTGGGGCTATGGCAGTTAAAGGGATTATTTTTTGTCCGTTGCCCGGTTTGTTTTTTATATATAAATCCCCCCGAGTTGATACTCGGGGGGATTTATAAACAATTAAATTATTTTTCGGCGGGATGATATTTTACCGGTTTTTCGGCTTTCTCGCAACGGTGCTGTACACCATGGTAGCGTACATCAATATCGTATTCTTCGCCGCATTTGGGGCAATAGATTTCTTCTTCGGTGGTAGAAATAGTGTTGCCCGTGTTGGGTTGAACGCCTACGGCACTACCCATTTTGGGGGCCGGGGTGCAGTACACATCCGGGTCAGCCGAACATCTGGAAGAATTACTGGTAATGGTCTTACCGCACCAGCGGCATTTTTCCGTATGGCTGGGTTGCGCATTAGATTGGGCATATACCTGATGGTAATAATATTCAAAAGAGTGTTCCGGATAGCCGTTGTGATCGTCGCGGTCTTTTTGCAATAAGGTTTCCGCTTTAACGGCGATATCCTCGTCTAACTCTTGCAAATAGTGCATTTCCGGCTCGCCAGAAGCGGATTCTTCTTGCAAAGAACTTACACTAACTAAATTAGAGTGGGGTTCTCCGTCCGCCGCATCCCAAGCGTCAGAAGCGGGGGATTCAATCCAATAAGCACCGGCCTCAGGCTCGCTGTAAGGCTCCGTGCATTTGTGCTGTACTCCGTGATAAAGCACATCAATATCGTATTCTTCGCCGCATTTGGGGCAATATCTGCTTTCATCGCGGGATTGTTGTTTTTGTTGTGCTTTTTTAGCCTGTTTGGCTGCTTTTCTGGCGGCTCTGTCTTCTTTGGAAATGAAATTCTGTTCCCGTTTAATCACTTCTTCCTGGCGATAATTTTCGGCACAGAAACGATGATACTGTGTTTCCTGGCATTTTTGTCCTCTGGTGAAGTTCTGCCCGCAACGGTAGCAGGTTTTTTGGCTGGGGTTCGGCTCCGGCATACAATATACATCCGGATCTGCCGGGCATCTTCCGGACAAATCGGTGATTTGGGTACCGCACCAGCGGCATTTTGCGGCTTGACGGTGTTTCTTCTGTTGCACTTGAATTTGGCGTTGTAATTTGGCGTCTAAATTCTTAGTGTTTTGCGCCATAAGCGGCGTACACAAGGTAACGGCTAATAATGCGACTAACATCCAGTTGACATTTTTCATTTTGGCTCCTTAATGGGTACGTCTTGTCATATAGATTGATTTGATGCTCCCTTATGTTTAGTGTAACTATTTTATTATTTTTAGTAAAGGGCCTTTGGTCCTAGATCCTGTCTTCAAAAGGACCTAGGAATTATTTAGGCCCTGCATAGCAAAAACCCCCGCTTTTGGCGAGGGTTTTTAATTGTTTCCCGCTATTTAATTAGTGATTAAATCCGCAATAGTGAATGCCGTGGAAATAGTAATCGTCATCATACACGGCGTGGCATTCCGGGCAGGTTTCATAATCTTGCTTTACGGCTTTTTTTACTTTTTTAGATTTTGCCTTTTTTTGCTTTTTGGGAGCGGCTTGTTGCGTGTTGGATTCCGGCGCGCAGAACACATCGCAGTCCGCCGAGCAGCGTTGGGATTCACTCATAATTTCTTCTCCACAGCGCCAACATTTTCCCAAAGATTTTGCTTGTTTGGTTTGAGATTTGGCCGGAGTTACTGCTTTTGTTTGAGTTTCGGCTTGCGGTTCATTTTCCGGGGCGCAGAACACATCACAATCTGCCGCACAGCGTTGATCTTCACTCGTGATTTCCTCTCCACAGCGCCAGCATTTTCCCAAAGATTTTGCTTGTTTGGTTTGAGATTTGGCCGGAGTTACTGCTTTTGTTTGAGTTTCGGCTTGCGGTTCATTTTCCGGCATACAATACACATCACAATCTGCCGGGCAGCGTTTAGATTCGCTCGTGATTTCCTCTCCACAGCGCCAGCATTTTCCCAAAGATTTAGTTTGTTTGGTTTGAGATTTTGCCGGAGTTACTGTTTTTGTTTGCGGTTTGGTCTGTGGCTCATTTTCCGGTGAGCAGAGCACATCACAATCTGCCGCACAGCGTTGATATTCGCTCGTAATTTTCTCTCCGCAGCGCCAGCATTTAGCACTTTGCTGTTTTTGTTTTTGCAGTTGGATTTGGCGTTGAATTTTAGCACCTAAATCCTTATGATTTTGCGCCATAAGCGGTGTACAGACGGTAACGGCTAACAATGCGGCTAACATCCATTTGAAACTTTTCATACAATCTCCTTTGTTATAGGTACAGCCTTTGAAATTTGACAATCTACTTCCTTACTTGTAGTTTAACTGTTTTCCTGTGTGGAGTTAAAGGGTCGTTAGTCCCATAAATATATAAAAAAAGGACCTATATTTATCTGGGTCCTGTACAAGATATAAAAAACCCCGCCGTTGGGGGCGGGGGTTTCAAAAAGAGGAAGAGTTATTCTCCCTGGGTAAGGCCTTGCATCATAATGGCTTGTAGTTCTTGGTTAAGTACGGTAGCGGCTGTTTCGTTTAAGAGTCCTTTACCCTGCGAGTAAGTAATAGATGTGATGAAAGTGATAAAAGTGGCCGTATCAGCATCTACTGCCGTTTTGGGATAGGCGGGTTGGTTAGCAATTAACAAGGAACTTAATTTAGTTAAAAGCGGTTCCACTTCGTCTGCTACTTCGTCGGAAGTTGTTTTGATTTTATTAAAGACCGCCGGGATATCCTTTTCCAAAGCCTTTTCAATGGCTTTATCCGTATCAGTCATTTGGTTTAAATCACGGTGCGCATCAAAAATTAATAACCCCAACTGCAACGCCTGCTGGGTGTTTTTTAGCATTTGCTGGCTGACTTCCCCTTCGCTTACGGCTTGTGCTCCGGCGGAAACGGATTCTTCAATCAGCGCGCTATTGCTGGATGCGTTGGCGGCAAAAGCGGCGGTGGATAGCGTGAGAGCGGTAAGCAAAACGAACAATTTTTTCATAATTCCTCCTAGATTTTACTCCTATATTAATAAAATAGTAAATAAACCACAAAAAAACTAGGGGTATTTAGGACCTATTTCGCTGGGCCAAAGGGCCTATTAAAATGCTAGGCCCATCTGCCGGGAAATATACTACAATATACAATATGATTATACCTACCATTATTGAAAAGAACGTCGGTTATGATATTTTTTCCCGCTTGCTCAAAGACCGCATTATCTTTGTCGGCGGGCGCGAAGGCGAAGTGGATACTGCCAGCGCTAATATGATTATCGCCCAACTGCTTTATTTGGATGCGGACGATTCCAGCCGGGAAATCAACCTCTACATCAATTCCCCCGGCGGTATGGTAACGGCGGGTTTGGCTATTTACGATACGATGCAATTCATCAAGGCCCCGATTACCACTATTTGTATGGGGCAGGCGATGAGTTTTGGGGCGGTTTTATTGGCTGCGGGCTCCAAGGGAAAGCGCTATGCCTTGCCGCACGCGCGCATTATGATTCACCAACCCTTAATTTGGGGCGGTGGCATTTCCGGTCAGGTAACAGATATTGAAATTGAATCTAAGGAATTGCGCGATAATAAAGAGCATCTTTTGGATATTTTGGCTAAACACACCGGGCAGGATAAGGAAAAAATCCGCCGCGACAGTGAACGTAATTATTATATGTCGGCGCAAGAGGCCAAGGAGTATGGGCTGATTGACGAAGTTTTGCCTCTTAAAAAGTAACGGCTTTTTCAGTTGTTGCGAAATTCGTACGGGGAACAAAGAGTAAATCTTTGTTCCCCGTTACTTATTAGGGCCAACCATTTGCCAAATTCGTTGCAGTTTGGCGTCTTTCGGGGCTTATGTGGCATACAGCCACACCGCACCCCGACTACATCCTCCCAACTGCTTAGAATTTGACAAATCAGGCAATCGTCTAAAAAATTTTCAGTTGGTTGTGGACGGCCCTTGTAGGACGGCTTTTTCAGTTGTTGCGAAATTCGTATGGGGGACAAAGAGTAAGTCTTTGTTCCCCGTTACTTATTAGGATAAACCCTTTGCCGCCTTTGGGCAATTTTTCACCGACTTTGCCCTTGCAGGCTACCGCTTTATTTACTTTTTGTGCCGACAAAAAGTAAGCAAAAACTCGTCGCCCAATGTGTTATAAAAGTCAGGCTTAAACGGGTATTTTTACAACTCGCCCTATTGGCTCAAACAAGTAAAAATACTTTTCCGTTTAAACCGCCTTTTAAAGGCAACGCAAAAGGGCGACAAGAACAGCAAAAGCCTTTGCCGTCATTCCCGATGGTTTGTCGGCCCGCAGGGTTCGGGGATCTGTTGTTGTCGTTTGTTTTTTTATAACGACAGATTCCCGACTACGGCACTCGGAAATGACACGGAAAAGGGTCTTAATAAAATAAGAAGGTCATTCTGAACTTGTTTCAGAATCTACATCTTGGGTAGTTCGTTGTTGTCTAAAAAGTCATACTGGAAGGTCTCTGTCCAGTATCCGTTGTTTTCCTCTTTTTGAGTAACGACAGATCCTGGACTACAACTTTCCAGGATGACGATAACTACAATACAAAAGATAAACGCCCCAATCGGTAGATCCTGACGCCTATTAATAGACCCCGTACAGAAACACTACGGGGTGATGCCTAGCGGTATGGGCGGCAATTCAGGATGACTTTTATAGTAACTTTTATTGTTGCCGTTTGTCCCAACTATATCAAAATTAGCAACCAAATATCGTAGTTGCTAATTTTAGGGCAATTTGATACAATTTATAAGAGCCAAAAGCGGGGGTTTTATATATATAACGCTTTTGGGAAACCTTTTATCCGTTATAGAGAGGGAAAAATTATGGCAGAAGAAATAAAAAAACAAACGCTTTCGTTGCCGACGGTAGTGCCGGCAGTCGCCATACGCGATGTGGTGATGTTTCCGGGGATGTCGCTCCCGTTATCGGTGGACCGCGAAAAATCCGTTTCGGCGGTGGAACTTGCTTTGGGTGAACCGGGCAAATATATTTTGGCCGTATCGCAGAAAAATGCGGAAATTGAGGACCCGAAAGAGGCCGATATTTACCACTTCGGCGTGATTGCGCAAATTTCGCAAAATTTAAAAATGCCCGACGGCTCTATGAAGATTTTTCTGCAAGGCTTGGCCCGTGCGCGCGTAACCAAGTTGGAAATGAACGAAGTTGCCGGGGCTTGGTTTGCTACGGTAGATTATATTGAGGAAGAGGACGATAATTCCCCGGTGGTGCAGGCCTTAATGCGCAAAGTGTTGGACGAGTTTGACCATTATGCCCGTGTATCGCACCGGATTGCAGTGGAAGGCGTTTCCTTCCTGCGCCAAATTAATGATGCTTCTAAACTGGCCGATACGGTGGCTTCCAATATGCTCGTCAAAACTGAGCAGCGCCAAGAAATTTTGGAAGCGGTCCACATCAAAGACCGCTTGGAAAAAATCTTAAAACTAATTACCAGCGAAGTGGAAATTTTGGGTTTAGAGGAAAAAATCCACTCCAAGGTCCGCGCTCAAATTGAAAAGAACCAAAAAGAATATTATTTGAACGAGCAAATGAAGGCGATTCAAAAGGAACTCAGCCAAAAAGATGATTTCCAAAAGGAATTGGATGCCTTGCGCGTAAAAATTAAAAAGAACGGTCTGCCGCCGCAGGCCAAAGAAGCGGCAGAAAAAGAAATTGAACGTTTGTCCAAAATGGCACCGTTCTCGCCGGAGGCGACGGTTTCACGCACCTATTTGGATTGGCTTGTCAATATGCCTTGGAACCACACGACGGAGGATGTGCTGGATTTAAAAGAGGCCAAAAAGATTTTGGATGAGGACCATTTTGGTTTGGAAAAACCAAAAGAACGTATTTTGGAATATTTGGCTGTCAGTAAATTAAATAATTCTCTGCGCGGGCCGGTACTCTGCTTTGCAGGTGCGCCCGGCGTGGGGAAAACCTCTTTGGCTAAATCCATTGCCCGCGCCATCGACCGCAAATTTGTGCGGATGTCTTTGGGCGGAGTGCGGGACGAAAGCGAAATCCGCGGCCACCGCAGAACGTATATCGGTTCTATGCCGGGGCGCATTATCCAGGGTATCAGCAAGGCCAAGAGTATGAACCCGGTATTCCTGCTGGACGAAATTGATAAAATGGGCAGCGACTGGCGCGGCGACCCTGCGGCGGCACTTTTGGAACTGTTGGACCCGGAACAAAACAAAGAGTTTACCGACCACTTTTTGGACGTGCCGTTTGATGTTTCCAAGGTAATGTTTATTACCACGGCAAACTCGTTGGCTAATATTCCGTCCACCTTGCGCGACCGCTTGGAAATTATTGATTTTGACGGTTACACCGAGTACGAAAAACACGATATCGTGGATAAATACCTTCTGCCCAAACAAATGAAGATGCACGGGTTAAAGGAGGGACAGTTGGAAGTAACGCACGAAGCCGTAGCCCTTTTAATGCGCGACTATGTGCGCGAAGCCGGGGTGCGCAATTTGGACCGCGAAATCGGATCTCTGTGCCGCAAGGCCGCCAAAAAAATTGTAGATGGTTCTAAAAAAGTAGTGGTTACCAAAGATAACCTGCACGAGTTTTTGGGGGTGCCGCGCTATTCCAACTTTGCTACCGAGGAAAACGGTGTCGGTATTGCTACGGGGCTTGCGTGGACGAGCGTAGGTGGCGAAACGCTGTCTATTGAAGCCACTAAAATACCGGGCAAAGGCCAACTGATTTTGACGGGTATGCTCGGTAACGTGATGAAGGAATCTGTCCGGGCTGCGCTGACGTATGCCAGAAGCCGCGGTTACGGCAAAGATGTAGATTTTGACAAGACGGACTTTCACGTCCACTTCCCCGAAGGAGCCGTGCCGAAAGACGGTCCGTCTGCGGGTAGCGTGATTACGACCGCCCTAACCAGCCTTTTGACGGGTCTCCCTGTTAAAAAGCATTTGGCAATGACCGGTGAGGTAACTATTACGGGCCGTGTGCTTCCTGTCGGCGGTATTAAAGAAAAGTTTTTAGCCGCTTACCGCGAAGGGGTCAAGACGATTCTTTATCCGCACACGAACGAAAAAGACGTGTCCGAACTTCCGGAACGGGTCCGAAAGGAACTCACTTTAATTCCGGTAAAACATATGGACGAAGTTTTGCCTCTTTCGCTGGAAGGGTGGAAGGAGTTTGAAGCCAAGTTAAATAAAAAACACGGTTCCAAAAAATCTGCCAAGACACATAAAAAATCTCTTCCGGCGCGTGTAACACCGGCCAAAAAGACGGTTAAAAAAGCAGTTAAAAAAGCCGCGCCCAAGGCGAAAAAAACCGTTAAAAAGGCCCCTGCGCATAAGGCTGTTAAAGCCAAGGCCAAAAAGCGCAAATAAGTAGTTTTTATAAACCCGGCCGAGTTGCAAAGGCCGGGTTTTCTAACCTAATAAAGGCCTTGTTCCTGACGCTTTGGCCCATTATACTTTAAGTAAGGGGGGGAATATGATAAAAAGAGTCCCATATAATTTTAATGCCCAAAAGAATTTGGATATTCTTTCCAAAGCCGCTTTTTTAACCACGAAGTCCGGCAATAAAATAAACACAATGGTTATCGGGTGGGGAACGATTGGTATTTTGTGGCGGCTGCCCGTATTTAACACGGTAGTGCGCCAGAACCGCTTTACCTACGAGCAAATTGAAAAATCGCACGAGTTTACCGTTACGATTCCGTATGTAAACTTGCCGCAGGCCGTGGCTGTGTGCGGAACCAAATCCGGGCGCGATATGGATAAACTGGCCGCGTGCGGGTTAAAAACCGTAAAAGGACAAAAAATCGCGACCCCGGTGCTTGACGTGCCCGGTATGCACTTTGAGTGCAAGGTAATGTATGGCCGTTTAATGGGGGCGGAGAATTTAAATAAGGCGCTTGCCGAACTGTGGTATAACAAAGAGCCGGACGATTACCATATGTTTTACTTCGGCGAAATTATAGATAGTTATATTACCGAGTAGCGCGGAGCGTTGGCGAAGAGAAAAAAAATAAGTACAATACTTTTATGGACGAAAAAAACTTTAAAAGCGGTTTTGCCGTATTAGCCGGCCTGCCTAACGCGGGCAAATCTACCTTGCTTAACAACCTGGCGGGCGGACTTTTGTCGCCCGTTACCAATAAGCCCCAAACCACGCGCCAAAATATTTTGGCTATTGCGGACGGGGACAACTACCAAGTGGTGTTTGTAGATACGCCCGGTTTTTTAAAGGCGCAATATAAGTTGCAGCAGACAATGGTAGGGTGTATTGACCGTGCCGTGCGCGAGGATGCCGATTTGGTAATTTTTATGGTAGATGCTACGGCAGATTACGCATTAAATGCACCGCTGGTGGAAAAATTAAAAACCGTTTTTTGTCCTGTCTTTTTAGCCATTAATAAAATTGACCTTGTGCAAGATGTGGCTGCACTGGACGCGTTGGAAACGCGCATTAAGGCCGATTTAAAGATAGAAAAAACTTTCCGTATTTCTGCCGCCAACGGCACGGGTACGGATGTGTTAAAGCAGGCTGTTATTGCCTCAATGCCCAATAGCCCGGCTTACTTTCCGCCCGGCCAATGGACGGACCGTTGGGAACGCTTTTACGCGGCGGAATTTATCCGCGAGCAGATTTTTAAACTTTACCAAAAGGAAGTGCCGTATAGTACATTTGTAGAGGTTGAAAAATTTACCGAAGACCTCGGCCCTAAAAATTATATCCGCGCCAATATCCACGTGGAACGCGAAAGCCAAAAACCTATTTTAATCGGTAAGGGCGGCAGTGCAATTGCCGAACTGCGCAAGCGGGCGCAAAAGCGCATTGAAGAATTTTTGGGGCGCAAGTACCGCCTGGAACTAAATGTAGTGGTTTCGCCCAACTGGCGTAATGACACGAAATCCTTGGAAGAATTTGGCTATATCGTGCGCGACGAAAAATAAGAGTTCGGTTGCTTTTTGTAAACCCCCCGGAGCGTTGCTTGCCCCAGGGGTATTGTTATGAAGGGCGGGGTTCTCTGCTAGGATTACGGGAGTTGTTATTGCTGTTAAAAATAAGGTCATTCTGGAAGGTTTCTGTCCAGAATCTATTCTTTATTTTATAACGACGACTTCTGGACTACGACTTCCCCGGATGACGACAAAAAATGTCGTTGTTATTTATAAGGGTTTGTTCCGTTTTGTTGTTAAAATTTAGAGATTGCAGAACGGCTATACCCCAGTGCGAAGATTTGAATAAAAGTTAAATATGAAGGTTTTAAAAGGAGAAAAAATGAAGAAAAATAGAAAAGGTTTTACGCTGATTGAACTGTTAGTGGTTGTTCTCATTATTGGTATTTTGGCATCAGTTGCCTTGCCGCAATATACCAAAGCGGTGGAAAAAAGTCGTTGGATGGAAGCCATTTCCAACACCAAGGTTATTGGCTTGGCGTTGGAACGGTATTTGCTTGCCAATCCCGGTGATTACACGACGGATATGTCCGCCTTGGATATTTCGGTGGGTACGCCGATAGATTCTAGCCGTGTTGTAGCCGGAAAATTCCGCTATACGTTGTTTGGCTCCGCTGGAGTGGGGGCTAACTGGGAAGGGCGCGGGGTAAGCGAAAGCAATTATATGAATATTTTTTACGACCCGCGCGAGCACTATATGTATTGCAAAATTGCGAGTAAAACCACCAATGCAACCGCTTGGGCGTTATGTAAACAATGGAGCAATAATTGCGCCGAACAAGTGAACCCGGCGGATACAAATTGTGGTTCTTATGTTTGCTGTAAAATGTAAGTAAAACCCCCGGAGCATTATTTGCCCCGGGGGAATTTTTTAGTCGTCGTAGGTGTAAATGACAAGGCCGCTGCGTAACTTAGGTTCAAACCAAGTAGATTTGGGGGGCATAATTTGGTGCGCATCGGCTACCTTCATCAGTTCGTTCATAGAGGTCGGGAACATTGAAAAAGCCACCTTCCCCTTGTTTTGGTTTACACGCTCCTCCAATGCTTTTAAGCCGCGGATACCTCCTACAAAACTGATGCGTTTGTCTGTGCGCGGGTCGCCAATGCCCAGCACAGGGCGTAGCAGGTTGTTTTGTAAAATACTCACGTCCAATACGGCCACCGGGTCATCCGGGTTAAAGGTGCCTTTTTTGGCAGTTAATGTGTACCATTTTCCGCCTAAATACATACCAAAGGTATGGCGTTTGGTGGGGCGGTTCTGCCCGGTTTCTTCTACTGTAAATTTTTCTCCGATTTTGGCTAAAAATTCCTTTTCCGTCAATCCGTTTAAATCTTGCACCACGCGGTTGTAGTCCATTACATACAACTGGCTGGCCGGAAAAATTACACTTAAAAAAAAGTTATATTTTTCCTTGCCCGTATGTTTGGGATTATGTGCCTTATGTTGGCGGGCCACATTGCTTGCGGCGGCGGAGCGGTGGTGTCCGTCTGCAATATAGAGCGTGGGAATTTCTTTAAATGCGTTTGTCAGAAAAGCAATATCCTGCGGGTTATCAATTACCCACAAGGCGTGTTTAATATGGTCGTCAGTGGTAAATTCATACACGGGGAATTCCGCAGCGATTTCGGCTATTTTTGCGCTGATTTGTTTGTTATCCGGGTACGTTAAAAACACGGGTCCCGTGGTGGCTGATAAGGTGTTGACGTGGCGTGTGCGGTCGTCCTCTTTGTCCTTACGGGTGAGTTCGTGCTTGCGCACGATACCTTTGTCGTATTCGTCGCACGAGGCAGCGGCCACCAGGCCGTATTGGGTGCGGCCGTCCATTGTTTGCGCGTAAAGGTAAAAATATTCTTTAGGGTCGCGTACTAAAATGCGGTCGTGAATAAATTTATCCAGATTTTCCTTAGCCTTTTGATAAACTTCGGGGGCATACAAATCAATGTTTTCCGGCAAATCTATTTCAGGTTTATCAATATGTAAAAAAGAAATAGAATTGCCTTTTGCCATTTCGCGCGCTTCTGCCGAGTTTAACACATCGTAGGGCGGGCAGGCTATTTTTTCCGCGTGGGCGGCGGGACGAAGCCCTTTAAAGGGTTTAATGGTTGCCATTTAGTTCACCTTAAATAAAAATTTACCTGTGGAAGCGTATTCGTTGATAATTTCTACCGCACGTTCAGCCACGGCATCTTGTGCTTGTTCGGTGCTTGCGCCGATATGGTGTGTGCCGTAAAAGTTTTCCACACCGGCAAAGGGCGCGTAATCAAAGGTTTTATCGGCGGCTTTGGGTTCGTGTTCATATACGTCCAAGGCGGCGCGGATTTGTTTGTTTTTTATTGCGTCCACTAAATCTGCTGTAACCACCAAACCGCCGCGTGCAGTATTGATAAACGTAGCACCGGGTTTCATGGCATCAAAAAACTTTTTGTTAAACAGACCGTGTGTTTGCGGAGTGTCCGGCAGGTGAACGGTAATGATGTCGCACACTGCGGCTAATTGGTAAATATCCGTTTGCGGGGTAATGTGCATTTTTTCAAAAATATCTGTTGAGGCAAAGGGGTCGTATGCGGTGATTTTCATCCCAAAAGCGGCGGCGCGTTTGGCTACCTCTTGTCCGATATGCCCCAGCCCGATAATGCCCAAGGTGCGCCCGAAAATCCCCTTAGATTTACTGTATTCGGCCTTGTTCCATATTCCGGCGCGCAGGTCGCGCGTATTGTGAAACAAACGGCGGTCCAGCGAGAGCATAAGCCCCATGGCCAGTTCTGCTACGGCTATGGAGTTGGTCCCCGGACAGTTGCAAACCGCTATGCCCTTTTGGGCGGCGTGTGCGGTGTCTATGGTATCGTAGCCTGCCCCGGCGCGGATAACCAGTTTTAAAGCCGTCCCGGCATCAAGCACGGCGGCGGGCACCTTGGTACTTCGTACAATTAAAATTTCGTTGTCTTTTATAGCGGCGGGCAAGGTGTTTTCGTCCAGTTCCGGGTTGTCCGTCAGGGTGTGCCCTTGCTTGGTTAAGACCTCTTTCCAGTGGGCTGGAAATTTATCAGCGATTAAAATTTTCATTTGGGTTGCTCCTTTAATTGGCGGATAATGTCGTCCACCGTTTCTGCGAGTTTTTGATATTCGCTTGTGCCTTGGATATCCACAAACGGAAAGCAGGCAATGCGCAGGGAGTTTTGTTTGACCGAGGAATATTTTTTGATACCGTCGGCTAAATTGGCGCGGCCTGTTGCTTTTAAGGCGGCGGAAATATCGGCGTCTTTAATGCTTGGGTCGGTTACTTCCAGCGTAAGCGTGGTGTAGGAACGGAATTTTTCGTCCTGAACCAGCGGAGCCAAATAGTCGCTCTTTTTTGCCCAGTCCAGCAAAAATTGCGCGTGTTGGCGGCACAATGCATCCATAGCCTTTAAACCGCCGTTGGCGTTCATCCATTTGCAGGCTTCGTTGAACATCCAAATATTGGTGGTGGAGGGGGTGTTGACCGTTTGGCATTTTGTTTGGGCTTTATCTATGGCTGCTGTTAAATCAAGCGCGTAGGGCACAGAGCGGTATTTTTTAACCTCTTCGGCGCGTTTTACCGCCGCCGGGCTTAAAATAATCACGCTGGACCCACCGCCTACGCCAAAGCATTTTTGCATAGAAAATACCATAATATCAAATTGGTTTTTAGGTAAAAGGCGCCCGCCCGCGCAAGAGGTGCAGTCCCACGCAATTAAGGTATCCGGGCCTTTGGCTTTCCAGGCTTCTTCTAAATATTCATCCGGAATTTGTACGCCCGTAGAGGTTTCGTTCGGGGTTAAAAATACCAAACTGGCATTATAATCCGGCTTTTCTTTGGGGAAAAACTCGCCGTCGGCGGCTTCACGCACGGAGCGCACAACGTTTGGTTCTAGGCGGGATAAAATTTTTTGTCCCCACAGTTTGGAAAATGCTCCAAAGGCTAATCCGGAAACGGAGTTTTTAACCAAACTCCACATTACGGCATCCATCGCCGCCGAGGCTCCTCCTAAAAAAAAGATAACGGTGTAATCTTCCGGCAAGGAAAAAAGTTCACGCAAATTTTGCTCTGCTTCTTTGTATAAACCGTCGGTGGAAATATCCTTAGCCCGGTGGCTGCGTTCAAATAAAGTTTTATAAATCGGCGTTTCGCGGATGATGGGATGCCCCTGGCTCGGCCCGCAAGTAAAGGTAGAGGAAGGGAGTTTAGTAAGATCTAATTTTATCATTTCATACACTCCTTAATTTTTCATTTGTTAATTTTTTTATTTTACAAAAGTTTACAGGAATCGGAGCAAAAAATTTTGCCATTGTGGGTGGCCGGGTGGAGTGTTGTTGTGAAAAAACGCCAGTAACAACCAACTCCCCAATCAGCAGGTCCTAAAACAAATTCAGGGTGACGGCTTTGTTTTATCCCGTAGCATTTTTATACGGGTTTTGCCGTTTTCCTATTTTTAAAAAGTCCTTTTTCCGTGTGTTTTTGCCCGGTGTTTTTTGGTAAAATATATTAGAAAGATTTACTTTTAGACAGGAGACCTAAATGAGTTGCGAAAAATGCACCCCCGAAGTACAGAATATGTGCTGCGTTTGCAAAGGCGCTAAGCACGAACCGGCCCCGATTCCCGAAGAAGGTAAATGGGTCAAAGCCAAACAAATTACCGACATCAGCGGTCTTACGCACGGTATTGGTTGGTGCGCTCCCCAACAGGGCGCTTGCAAACTGACGCTCAACGTCAAAAACGGCGTGATTAAAGAAGCGTTGGTGGAAACCATTGGCTGCTCCGGTATGACTCACTCCGCCGCTATGGCCGCGGAAATCTTGCCCGGTAAAACCATTTTGGAAGCCTTAAACTCCGACCTCGTTTGCGATGCTATCAATACCGCTATGCGCGAACTGTTCTTGCAAATTGTCTATGGCCGCACCCAGAGTGCCTTCTCCGACGACGGTCTGCCGATTGGCGCCGGTATGGAAGACTTGGGTAAAGGGCATCGTTCCCAAATCGGTACGATGTACGGCACCCAGGCCAAAGGCCCCCGCTACTTGGAAATGGCCGAAGGCTATGTGTTGGAAATTGGTCTTGATGCCAACAACGAAATTATCGGTTATAAATTTGTCAACCTGGGCAAAATGATGGACGCCATTAAGAAAGGTGAAGAACCGAAAGTGGCGTTTGAAAAGAACGTCAGTCAGTACGGCCGCTTTGACGAAGCCGTCAAAAAGATTGACCCCCGCAAAGAGTAAGCCCAGGAGAAAATGAATATGATTACGTTTGAAGGATACGAAAGAAGAATTGATAAAATCAACTCCGTTTTGAAAGAAAACGGCATTGCCTCCTTGGAAGAAGCCAAGGAAATCTGCACCAAAAAAGGTGTGGATGTGGAAAAAATCGTCCGTGGCATTCAGCCTATCGCTTTTGATAACGCCGTGTGGGCCTACACCGTAGGCGCCGCTATCGCTTTGAAAACCGGTGTAAAAACCGCTGCCGAAGCCGCCGAAAAAATCGGCGTAGGCTTGCAGAGTTTCTGCATCCCCGGCTCCGTAGCCGACCAGCGCGCCGTAGGCTTGGGTCACGGTAACTTGGGTGCTATGCTTTTGAGCGAAAACACCAAATGCTTCTGCTTCTTGGCCGGCCACGAAAGTTTTGCCGCCGCCGAAGGGGCTATCGGTATTGCCCGCACCGCTAACAAAGTACGCAAAACGCCGCTTCGCGTTATTTTGAACGGTTTGGGTAAAGACGCTGCTTATATTATTTCCCGCGTAAACGGTTTTACCTCTGTGGAAACCGAATACAACTACAAAACGGGTGAACTCAAAATCGTAAGCGAAAAAGCCTTCTCCAATGGCGACCGCGCCAAAGTGCGCTGCTATGGCGCTGACGATGTAAACGAAGGCGTAGCGATTATGCGTCACGAAGGGGTGGACGTATCCATTACCGGTAACTCCACCAACCCGACCCGTTTCCAGCATCCCGTAGCCGGTACCTATAAGAAATGGGCGACCGAAAACGGCAAAAAATATTTCTCCGTGGCCTCTGGCGGCGGTACTGGCCGCACCTTGCACCCGGACAATATGGCCGCCGGTCCTGCCTCTTACGGTATGACCGACACAATGGGCCGTATGCACAGCGATGCGCAGTTTGCGGGTTCCTCCTCCGTGCCGGCTCACGTGGAAATGATGGGCCTTATCGGTATGGGTAACAACCCGATGGTGGGTGCGACGGTGGCGGTAGCGGTAGCCGTAGCCGAAGCCAAGTAAGATAACAACGGCTTTTTCAGTTGTTGCGAAATTCGTACGGGGGACAAAGAGTAAGTCTTTGTTCCCCGTTACTTATTAGGGCCAACCATTTGCCAAATTCGTTGCAGTTTGGCGTCTTTCGGGGCTTATGTGGCATACAGCCACACCGCACCCCGACTACATCCTCCCAACTGCTTAGAATTTGACAAATCAGGCAATCGTCTAAAAAATTTTCAGTTGGTTGTGGACGGCCCTTGTAGGACGGCTTTTTCAGTTGTTGCGAAATTCGTATGGGGGACAAAGAGTAAGTCTTTGTTCCCCGTTACTTATTAGGATAAACCCTTTGCCGCCTTTGGGCAATTTTTCACCGACTTTGCCCTTGCAGGCTACCGCTTTATTTACTTTTTGTGCCGACAAAAAGTAAGCAAAAACTCGTCGCCCAATGTGTTATAAAAGTCAGGCTTAAACGGGTATTTTTACAACTCGCCCTATTGGCTCAAACAAGTAAAAATACTTTTCCGTTTAAACCGCCTTTTAAAGGCAACGCAAAAGGGCGACAAGAACAGCAAAAGCCTTTGCTGTTATCCAACGAAGTCATACTGGAAGGTTTCTGTCCAGTATCCGTTGTTTCCCTTTTTTATAACAACAGATTCCCGACTACGCCACTCGGAAATGACACGGCCCCCTTTGTTGTTTGCCGTTACTGTTTTTTCTCCACCCTTAAAAACCCTTGAAAAAATGCCTTTTCCGCAGATACTTATAGTAAGGGGGAAAATGCTATGAAAAACCTTTTTAAAGCATATGGCGGGTTAACGGTGCTTATCTTGGCGTTAGTATTCTTTTTTGCGTCCGGCTGGGAGTTTGCTTTGGCGGAAGATGACTCTTTTGCGGCCTTGCGCGGGCAAGTTCCGGCGCAGTTAGATTCGCTTCGCGCGCGTGTTAATCAGGCGGGGGGAGAAGATATCAGTTTGGCTCTTTTGTTGGGCGCGCAAGACGAGGATGCCCGTATGGTGGGGGCAACGGTGCTTGTTTATCAGCAATATCCGCGCGAGCGGAAAATGGCTGTTTTGCTGGCGGCATCAGTCAAATTTAATAAAGAGTTTTACCGTTTGCAAGAGGTGTCGGAAAACTCTTTAAAATTAGCATTATCCCAAGCGCCCGAAGAAATGTACGGTGCGCGGGAAACCTTCCAGACGGTGCGGGACTTGCTGGAAATGCCTTCTGAACAGTTGCGCAGGGTTGTTCAGCAAAGTAAAGACTTGGCATCCAAAAATAAGCGGGAAGTGGCTTTGGCTGAAACCCAAAAAAGTTTGAAAGCGCGCCAAAAAGCAGAGGCCGGGTTGAAGCGCGGGAAAGCACAGGCTAACCGCATTATTAACGAGGTGCGCCAAGATATTAAAAAATAATTTTGTTGGAGGAGGGGAACTTTAAAACGGAGCGGGGCAAACCGCTCCGTTTTTAGCGGATAAAAACGCGGAATGCCGCCACAAGCCCCAGTACGCATACAAGGCCAAAAACGGCAAAGCCCAGTTCCCCGGGTTTTGGTTTGGCGGATAAAGTTTGTTCGGGTAAGGCATTTAAACGGTGTTGCAGGGCCGCAGGCGCACCTACCCACAGCGCGTAACAGCAAGCCCGCCAAAAGAGCGGTTTTACCAACACCGTGCCGATTAAGCCTCCCAGCCACAGTGTGCCCCACACCCACGGCGGAAAGGGCGATTTTTTGCGCATATATTCACAGGTTCGGCAGATAAGGGCATTTAACTCAAAAAACGTAACCGCCCCGCCCAATGTCCGCATAAAAGCCCCGCCGGAAAGCGGTTGCCCGGACAGGCGGCGGAAGCCCGTCAGCGCGGCCTTCCATTGGCGGAAAAGCCAATAGAGCACAAACAGCCCGCCGCTAACAGCATTTAAAATAAGCAGCGTACCTGCGTGGATAAAATAAAACGTGTTGGAAAGCCCCAATTCTTTTAATTGGGTGCGGCGCTCGGTGCGCTTGGCTTCGCTGGCGTAGTCCCATTTTTTTAGGGTGAGCGCATAGGCGATATAGAGGGCGGCTAAAACTCCGGCCATTTGCAAAAATTGTTCCATAGGGTTATTATAAAAAATTTTTCCCCGCTTGTGGGTATGCAGGAAATTTTATAAATACTGCTTATAATAAACCCCGGGTGTAAGCCCGGGGCGTTTCATATTTTACCTGTTTCCTTTGGCGCGGTTATGCGTTTTGCACAGCAGTTGGCAATTTGAAATATCGCTCCCGCCACCCTTGCTCCAAGCGGTTACGTGATCGGCGTCCATATCTTTTAACGCCCAAATTTTGGTTTTGTTGGCTTCGTGCCCCTGGGCGCATAACGGGCAGTTAGAAATGCCCTTTGCCTTGGCTTCTGCTGTTTGTTTTTTATACACCTTGCGTTTGGTATTTTCGTCAAATACGCGCACTGTCAATAATTGGGTCATTGTGTTGCCGGACAGGATATATTCAAAAATGCCCCGGGTGTTGGTGATATAGTCATCTGCCAGCAAGGTGTTAACCTCTTTCTCTACTTTTTGGGGGTTGTAACTGTTTTTATGGTATGTTTCATATAAGCGTCCCCACTCTAATCCGCGCATCTCTGGCTCTACTTGGGTAAACACTCCGGAAACCCAGTCTATCACGGAATTAAAATACAGTTTCAGTTCGTTGATATCGGTATCGTAGCGGTGGTTGCTCATATATTTGTCTATATTCCCGTGGCTTACCCAATCTAGGGCGCACTCCAAATAATCTTGGCGTTTTACATCTCCGCGGATATAGGCACTCCATTTTTGCACACGGGCATTTTGGCTGTTGCTAAACTCCTCTTTGGCTTTGGTTACAAATGGCCCGCAATAGACGGCATTGAGCAGTTCTTGATGGTTTAATGGAATCCCGGCGATGTTAATGGTTTTGAACCACTCTTTTATTTCGCTTTCGGTGCCTTGGCACTCGTAAACCAGCAAGGTGGTATTTAAAATTTTATCTTGTAAATCTTGTGCAAGACTATCAAAATATTGCTCCATACCGTTTTTGTCTTTAATGGCAAATTTGTTGGTTACAAACCGTCCCACGCTGGTAATGCGTTGTTGTCCGTCCAATACTTCCAATTTGTCTTTGGCGGGTTGATTGAAATAGATAAGCCCCAGCGGGTAGCCCTTTAATAAAGAATCTATTACCGCAACATCTTTTTTGCCGTCGGCATAAATATAATTGCGTTGGTATTCCGGCTGGATAGTTAATTTCCCACCCAAGCCGGATAGCCCTTTGCCTTCAAACTCGTTATATACAAAGCCGTTGCAAATATCTTTTACGGTATATTGTTGTAAAGTAGTTTTCATTTTTTGCTCCTTATAAATAAACGTTGATAAACAGATTGGATAATTCTTCCGGCTGAATTAATAAAATAATTTTTTATGCCGTCATTTCCTAAAATATTTGCGTTTTCGTTGGTTTTATTTCCAGAAGATCCAGTTCTTTCTCCGTTTTGCTTTACTTCCCAATATGAATCATATTTGCGTATATCTGGTACAAGGTTATGGCAGCCCCGTTGTGTTGCTCCCATAATTTCAAATTGTTCGGGGCAGTATTTGTCCAAAAAACTGATGGGTACGCCCATTACGCCTGGGTAGTCGCTGGGGATAGCATCCGTAAACGGCACTTCAATCGCGTCGTAATTATCGTACTTTTGGTAACCGTTTTGGCGGATTTCTTTATGGCGGCTAAATTTCAGGTTTTCCTCCATAGTCATTAACGATAGCGGCTGGTGGCGCTTTCCGTGGTCTATATTGGTAAACCAACAACAATTTCTAAATTTTACTAAGCCAGTAGTTTCATCATAAACCCCATTAGCATAAACCTTTTGTGGGCTTAACTCTTTGAAAAATGCATTGCCCCCAGCAAAACCATTACCTAGCCACAATTCATTGCTTTGTATATATTTAAAAGTTTCCTTATAGGTAATAGCGTTCATGTTCCCAATAATCACGCATTTTTTGTGCCCTTGCATAATCCAAGCCAAAAATTCCCTGAATAAAGAAAAGGGGGGATTTGTAATAATAAAGTCCGCCTCGTCGCGCAAGGCGGTTACTTCCGCGCTTCTGAAATCGCCGTCGCCCTTTAAATAGTGCCATTGCAGGGCGTTGATATCCAACTTTTGGCTGTTATGGGTACGGTCCAAGATGAAAATTTTACCCTTGACGGCTGTTTTCTTTTTGTCAAATTGGGGGGATTCGCTTTCAAATAAAGAGGGCTGGTAAGGGATAGACAGTTTTTTGCTTTCTGCCGCGTAACTGGTGCTGATTAATTTTTTTAGGCCAAAACGCTCAAAGTTTTGGGCAAAGTATTTAGTAAAATTGCTCCACTCTGGGTCGTCGCACGGGAGTAAAACGGTTTTGTCTTTAAAAACATCGGGGTTAAAATCCAGGTAGGCTTGTATTTCTTTTTCTATATCGTGGTACTGCGTGTAAAACTCATCGTTTTTGGCCTTTTTAGCCTTTGTGAGGTTCTTGTTTGAGGCAGAACGCTGGACGCGTTCTGCGTTCTGCGTTCTGCGTTCTGCGTTCTGCGTTCTCTAAATTATGAGGCATATTTTGACTCCTTTTGCAAGTATTTTGCTAGGGTTATAATGTTTTTATTCTACAAAAATCTATTTATTTTGCCCATACCCTCTTGCGCCTCTCTTGTTAAGGCGCCCCCTTAAATACTAAAATATATATATCTTAATATTAGGACTGTATAAACATATATGAATAATACCCGCGAGGACGTACGCAACGTAGCCATTATCGCCCACGTTGACCACGGCAAGACCACGATTGTGGATTCTCTGTTAAAATTTGCCGGAGAATTTAAAGTAAAAGAAGACCAAGCCCAAGATACTGTTTTAGACTCTAACCCGCTTGAAAGAGAGCGCGGCATTACGATTTTGGCCAAGTGCACTTCTATCGGTTACAAAGGCCATACCATTAACATTGTTGACACCCCCGGCCACGCCGACTTCGGCAGCGAAGTGGAACGCGTTTTGCGTATGGTGGACGGCGCTATTTTAATGGTGGACGCCGTGGAAGGACCTATGCCGCAGACCCGCTTTGTACTGCGCAAAGCGCTTGCCTTGGGCTTAAAGCCGATTGTAGTTATCAATAAAATGGACCGCGAACACGTCCGCCCCAGCGAAGTAGTGGACGAAGTGTTTAACCTTTTTATGGAACTGGGCGCAACGGACGAACAGTTGGATTTCCCGATTATTTATGCCTCCGGCCGCGCCGGTTGGGCGAGCCTTAAAATGGAAGAACAAGGCAAAGATATTGCTCCCATTTTGGATACGATTTTGGCCCACGTTCCCGCGCCCGAGGCTATGCCCGACGCTCCCTTGCAAATGCAAGTTACAATGTTGGACTACAACAACTTTTTGGGCCACGTCGGTATCGGCCGTATTTTGGCGGGCAATATCACCAAGGGCCAGCAAGTTACCCTGATTCACCCGGATGGCTCCACGACCAATGCTAAGGCTGCCAAAATTGAACGCTTTGTCGGTTTAGGAAAAACCGAAGTGGAAAGTGCCACTGCGGGCGATATCGTTTCTATCGCCGGGTTGGAAGGAGTGGACGTGGGCGATACGATTTGCCGCCCCGATGCCTTAAAGCCGCTTCCGCCCTTGGCCATTGATGCGCCGACGATGTCTATGGACTTTATGGTCAACGACAGCCCGTTCTCCGGCCGCGAAGGTAAATTTGTTACCAGCCGCCACCTGAAAAACCGTTTGGAAAAAGAAGCCCAAACCAATGTGGGCCTGAAAGTGGAACAATTAGAGGGCGAAGGTAAATTTAAAGTATATGGCCGCGGAGAATTGCATTTAACCATTTTAATTGAAAATATGCGCCGCGAAGGTTTTGAATTGGCCGTTTCCTCCCCGGAAGTAATTTACAAAGAGGAAAACGGGCAAATTTTAGAGCCGATGGAATACTTGATTTTGGACATTAAGAGCGAGTATCAAGGCGCGGTATTTACTTCGTTGGGTACGCGTGCTGCAAAACTGGAAAATATGGTGGCGGAAGGCGAGGACCGCTTGCGCCTGGAATATTTGATTCCGTCCCGCGCGCTTATCGGTTTTAAAAACGAACTTTTAACCA
The DNA here is from genome assembly GCF_056976295.1 of Candidatus Avelusimicrobium sp. Lineage (NCBI taxonomy): Bacteria > Pseudomonadati > Elusimicrobiota > Elusimicrobia > Elusimicrobiales > Elusimicrobiaceae > Candidatus Avelusimicrobium > Candidatus Avelusimicrobium sp. The sequence goes on along the minus strand of NZ_DBMCTG010000009.1, from coordinate 50,196 downwards.
ATACCCGCGGTACGGGTATTATGCACCACAGTTTTAAAGGCTACTATCCCAAAGTGAACCTGCCGGACTTGCGCCGAAACGGGGTGCTGATTGCCAAAGAAGACGGCGAAACCACTCCTTATGCCTTGTACGCTTTGGAAAACAACGGCGAACTGTTTTTAGGGCCGGGCGTAAAAGTGTATGCGGGCGAAATTGTCGGGCAGAACGCCCGCAGTAATGACTTAGTCGTCAACCCCTGTAAAGCAAAACATCTAAGCAATATGCGCAGTAAAGCCAGCGACGAATCTTATGTGTTGACCCCGCCGCGCGTGATGAGTTTGGAACAGGCTGTGGAATATATTGCGCCGGATGAATTGGTGGAAATTACACCCCAATCTTTGCGTTTGAGAAAGAAAATCTTGTCGCACCTGTTGCGCAAACGCACGGAACGCGCCGAGGAAGAAGAAGCATAATCCGGGTGTGTGAAAATAATTTAAAGGGCTGCACTTCTTTCGGTGCGGCCCTTTTTTACGCAAAAAAATGCCGCAAGCCGAAAAACTTGCGGCATTTTCTGTCAGCAGGAAAATTAATGTTCAAACAGTTGGCCTAATTTGTCTAAAAAGCCTGTAAACAGGCCGGACTCCTTGGTCTGCGCTACGCCCAGTTGGTTTTGCTCGCGTTCTAGTGTGTGCCGGATAAGAGACAAGGCTCCCGTGTAAGCAGGGTTATCGGCGGGGCAATCGCTTATAAGGTGGTCCACCACTCCCAAGCGTGCTTTTTTTGCGTTAAAAATGGCTTTGGCGGTTTTGACCATTTGCTTAGTCGCTCCGCTTCCGCATAAAATCAAGTTGGGGGAGGGGTATTTTAAGTGCAGGCAGAACGCCTGTAAAATTTCCTTATTAATACCTTGGAGCATTTTGCTTTCGGCATCCTCTATTACCTCGTCCATAATTTCGTCCGCACCCGGTTCGTAGCCGTTTAGCACCTCTTGGGCGGTTTCCACATCGTTTTGCAACAGGTCTGCCACCGCTTCGGCTCGGCGGTTTAAACCATAGGGCAGTTCTATTCCGTCCAGCAAAAGTCCTTTGTTGTATAACAGGGCGGAAACGGACTCCTCCCCTAAGTCTAGCAAAAGCGCGCCCGAGCGTTTTTCGCCCTCGGTTAGCAATGTTTCGCCTAACGCCACCGAGGACGGCAAAAGCGCATATTCCGGGCAGTTGCAGGCGGATAAAACATTATTTAAATTATTTAAGTGCGTTACAAGCGCGTAGGATAAAAATGTGCCGATTTCCAAGGTGAACCCGGCCATCCCCTTGGGATCTAGAATCCCTGTGTTCCCGTCAATCATATACGACTGGGGAAGAATATCCACTACCTCTAAGGTGTCGCTTAAATTAATCGGTACGGAGTTGCGGATCGCCTCGTCAATTTCTCTGTCTCCAATGATGCGGTTGCGGGTATCAATGGATTTGAATCCGCTGGAACTTTTAAAGGAAAGGAAATTCCCGCGCAAGCCTACTACGACGGACGGATCGGCATTTATGTATTCGTTCATTTCCACAAATACTTTGTTTAGCCCTTCTTCGGCCCCGGCCATATCGCGCACGAACGCACCGGAAAACGAGCGACAAGTCCGGCGCAAAACGTGGCGGATGCGCAAAGTGCGGGTATCGTCGTCCAGCGAGGCCAAGGCGGCGGTAATGGTTGAGCCATAGAAATCAAGCGATAAAATATTGCGGGGCATAATAAATCCTTTATCCCATTTTATCAAATTTGGACCAATGTCAAATTTGTAGAGGGGGAGCGTTTGGGGTGCGTGGGAAAATTTGTTAAATTTCCGTCGGAGGAGTTGAAAATTTTGCGGGTTGCCATTTCCCAATCATCCTAGTTGTATGATAATAATTTGGATACATAAAAAAACGCCCCGGGAAATGTAGAAACCCGAGGCGGTTCTTTGCAAATATTTACTTACTTAAAAAGCCACGTTTTAAGCAGGTAACAAGCGGCAGAAATCAAAGCCGCGGCGGGAATAGTGATAAACCACGCCCACACAATGCGGTTGGCTACACCCCAGCGCACGCACGACAGGCGGCGCAGGGAGCCGATGCCCACAATCGCACCTGTAATAGTGTGCGTAGTGCTGACAGGAATACCCAACATAGATGCCACAAAGAGAGAGATAGCCGAGCCGGATTCGGCGCAAAAGCCGTCCACCGGGCGCAAACGCGTAATCTTCTGCCCCATTGTTTTAACAATCTTCCATCCGCCGGAAAGTGTACCTAACGCAATAGAGCCTTGGCACAAAAGTACCACCGAAAGCGGCACAATAAATGTGCCTTGTGCGACTTGGTGCATTTCTTCGTGTGTGAGCAAAAAATCGCGGATAGGGGCTGCTTCTTGCCCGGCAAGTCCGCCTAAAAGCAGCATACTGATAATACCCATAGTCTTTTGTGCGTCGTTTCCGCCGTGGCCCAGGGAGTAGGCTGCCGCAGAGAACAGTTGCCCTTTGCGAAAGAAATGGTCCACCTTGTAGGGGTTAAACGGACGGCAGATATTAAATACTAATATGCCGATAATAATGCTGAGTAAAAAACCCAGAAGGGGGGATAAAAAGATAAATAAAATCGTCTTAAAAATTCCGCCGGCAACCAAAGCGTTTACCCCTCCTTTTACAAAACCTGCTCCAATCAGCCCGCCGATAAGTGCGTGCGAGGAACTGGATGGCAATCCCCACCACCAGGTAAGGATGTTCCACCCGCAGGCTCCCATTAATGCGCCAAATACCAGATTAGCATCCACAAAGTGAATATCCACAATGCCTGCACCAATGGTTTTGGCAACTTCCGTGTGAAATACCAAAAAAGCCACAAAATTAAAAAAACCAGCCCACGCCACAGCCACTTTTGGCGATAAGACGCGCGTGGACACCACGGTAGCCACCGAGTTGGCAGCATCGTGGAAACCGTTTAAATAATCAAAGAATAAGGCCAAAATAATTAGGAATAATATCCACAGCATAACCGGCTCCGTTAATTATTTTTAACCAAAATGGATTCCACCATATTGGCGGCATATTCGCAAAAGTCGGTTACGGTTTCGCCTAATTCGTAGAGTTCCTTTTGTTTTAAAATCATAATGGGGTCTTTTTCGTTTTCAAACAAATGGGTAATGGCCTCATCGCGCAGGACGTCGCCCTCGTTTTCCAAACGGTTGATTTCCACGCATTGGATAAGGGTTTCCTTCATATTTTTGTTACTGCGCAGGGAGGCAAGAGCCTTTTGCAAGGCCTTGGAGGTTTGGGCAATGGTGTGCCCCATTTTTTTGCTGTATTCGGTCGGCTTTTGGATTTTGTACATACAAAAGCGGTTTGCAAGCAGGTAAATGCTATCTACAATATCGTCTAAACGGTTGGCCAAGGCCAAAATGTCCTCGCGGTCAAACGGAGTGATAAAGGTTTCGTTTAAGGTGTTAATGGTGGTGTGGGTGAGTTCATCGCCATAGTGTTCAATTTCGTGCATTTCGCGGATGTTTTCGGGGGTAAAGTTGCCGCTATCCACGAGTTTTTTGTAAAACTCAGCCGCGCGGACGATATTTTCGCCCTGCTTATCAAACAAATCAAAAAACTTTACTTCTTTGGGTAAGAACATATGTTTGCTCCAATTAATTTTTTTCGTTCATCTTGCAACTTGCGGGCCCGGTGCGAACCTGTTTCGTCCAGGCGGGTTACATCTTACAGCATTTTTTCTTTAAAAAAACGCCCGTTTGAATAACCAAACGGGCGCACATAAAAACTACTTATTTAACTCCTGCTTTAACTGCTCGGGCAAATTAACGGCTGCTTTTAACAGGAAGGGGCGTTTTTTGACCTCTTCTATAAAGGCTGCGTCGCGCAGTTTGTTGCGGTAGTCTTTCTCCTGGAAGATATAGCGGAACTTGGTATATACGTCGTATGTTCCGGCCAAGAGGGCAACAATATCTTGTACGCCGACGATTTCTTCATCTGTCGGGATGACAAAGATTTTTACCGGCGAATTATCGGCCGAAATGCGGCACTCGGCTTTGTTTGTATCTGCCGCGTTGTTGCGCTCCTCGTCCAGGATAATGCCAAAGTTTTCAAGGCCTTTTAAAATCATTTCGCGGATATTGGTGGCTCTTTCGCCTACACCGGCGGTAAAGACAATGCTGTCCAAGCGGCCCAAGGCAGCCATATATGCGCCAATGTACTTTTTCACGCGGTAAGATTCCACGTCCAAGGCTAGTTTGCACAGTTCGTCGCCGTTGGCGGCCCCTTTGCGCACGTCGCGCTGGTCGGCAAAGCGGTCCCCGGTCAGGGCATACATACCGCTTTTTTTGTTTAAAATGGTGTACATTTCGTCCGGGCTCATATTGAGTTTCTTCATCATATGGAAGCAAATGGAAGGGTCCATATCGCCCGAACGCGTGCCCATTACAAGGCCTTCTAACGGGGTTAAGCCCATAGAGGTATCTAAGCATTGTCCGTTCTTTACGGCGGTTACGCTTGCCCCGGCGCCAATGTGGCAGACAATGGTGTTTACTTCGTCCACATTTTTGCCCAGAAGTACGGCGGCGCGGCGGGAGGTATATAAAACGGAAGAACCGTGGAAGCCGTAGCGGCGGATTTGATAATCGGTGTACCATTTGCGCGGCAATGCATACATATAAGAAGAAGCCGGCATTGTCTGGTGAAAAGCGGTGTCCATTACGCAAACGTGTGTAACATTGGGCATAAGGGCGCGGGCCGCTTCAATACCCATAATATGTGCCGGGTTGTGCAGCGGAGCCAAGTCGGAAATATTTTTAAGTTCGGCGACTACACTGTCGTCCACGATAACAGATTTGGCAAATTTACCGCCGTGCACGATACGGTGGCCCACTGCGCTGATGACATTTACGTTTTCAATAACGCCGTGTTCTTTATCGGTTAAGGTTTCAATTACCAGGTTGATAGCGTCTTTGTGGTCTTTGCAATTTCTTTTTAATTCAAAGGAGGGGTATCCGTTGCGGTCCTGGGAAATGAAGGAACCGTCAATGCCGATGCGTTCCACCGCGCCGGCGCAAAGGCTTTTCTTCTGGTCCCAGTCGTACACACTGTACTTAACAGAAGAACTGCCGCAGTTTAAAAACAATATAATCATTTGATTTAGAATCCTTGTTAGGGCTCTCGTGGGAGCGTAATTTTGAAGGAAAATCCTTCCTCATTATTATTGTAGCAAAAAGAAACGAGCCGCGTTTGAATTTATAAAGAAAAACCCCCGGGAAAGTATTCCCGGGGGGAAGATAAAAGAGTTTAGTGCGCTTTTTTGAGCGTTAAAACGCCGTCCTCAAAGAACCACTCCTCAATAAGGGCGCCCGTTTCATTAAATTTTTTGGTTACGCCGTGGGGTTTTCCGTCCTTGTGGGGGGAGATGAGCGCAATCGTACCGTTGGGGTGGTAAATGATTTTATCACCTACGATTTTATCGTTTTTATAGGTACACTCGGAGCGCAAATCTCCGTCGGGCGTATAAACCTTGCTCACGCCGTTTAAGTAGCCCTTTTTATATTCGGCGCTTTCCAATACTTTTCCGTCGGGGTAGTATTTTACTTCTTTGCCGTCTTGGATATCGTCCACATACGACAGTTCTTTATAAAGGCGGCCGGTCGGGTGGAAAACACGGGCTTTGCCTTCAAGCATACCGTCTTTGTAAAACTTTTCAATGCTTACTTTGCCGTTTTCAAAATAAATTTTACAGATGCCGTTTCTCAGTCCGTTTTTAAATTCGCACTCAAAATAAACCTTTCCGTTTTCAAAAAATTCCTTTACAATTCCGTCGGGCATTGTGCCGGAGTGCTTTTCAATATCCAGGTTTTTGTCCAAAGTTTCCTGATAAACTTCTTTGTCGTTTACATAATAAGTGCGCACAAAACCGACGTGCAAGGGGTCGTGTAAACTGGTTGTCTTTCTAACGATATCTACCATATGATTATTTCTCCTCCGACACATTTTTGGCCGCTATATAGCCCGAGGCCCAGGCAAAATGTAAATTAAATCCGCCGCTTTTTCCGTCCACATCCAATAATTCTCCCGTAATAAACAGCCCCGGGCATTTGAGGGACTCAAATGTATTATAGTTTATTTCTTTCGTATTTACACCCCCTGTTGCCGCCATTGCTTCGGTCCACGGGCGTACGCCGGTGGCGGTAAGCGGCCACGCGGTAAGGGTTTCCCCGATACGTTGTAAACCGTTTGGCGTTTGTTCCTGCATAGGGATATTTTTGCGAAGACCTATAAAATCAATCAGTAAATTAGCAATACTTTCGTGTAAAATGCCGGCAAAAAAGTCCTTGGGTTTTCGGTGGGAAAATTGTTTCAATCTTTCCTCTAAAAATTTTTTAGGTTCCTTTATTTGCGCAAAGAAATTAATCGTCAGCGGCACATTTCCGTGCGCGAGTGCGCGCGAGACCGCGGAACTGATATTTAGCACCGCCGGGCCGTTTACACCGTAATTCGTAAACAAGATTTCGCCCTCTGCCCGGGCCAACAGGCTTTTATCCTGCCAGGCCGAAAGTTCCACTTGGCTGCGGATACCTGTCAAGCGGGCGACGGCTGTTTCCTTTACACACAAGGCGCTCAATGCCGGGCGCGGCTGGATAATAGTATGACCCAGTTTTTTAGCGAGTTCATAGCCTGCGTTCGTGCCTGTTACTTGCGGGTATGCGCACGAGCCGCACGCCAAGACTAATTTTTTAGATTGAAAGTTTTGGCCTTGCTTGGTGGAAATTAAAAAAGTTTTGCCGCGCTTTACGCGCAGCACCTCTTGCCCGGTTAAAAGTTCAGCCCCGGCCTCTTTTACGGCCAGTTTAAGGGCTTCCGCCACGGCAGTTGATTTGCCCGTCTGCGGAAATACGCGCCCCAAGGCTTCCTCTTGTGTAAGTACGCCCAACTGGTGAAAATAATCAAGTGCGTGCTGAAAGGAAAACTGTTTGAGGGCGGACGTAATTAACACCGGGTCCGCGTGGTAATATTCAGGCGAAACATTGGCATTTGTCAGGTTGCAGCGTCCGTTTCCGCTGACAAGAATTTTGCGGGCCGGAAGAGCATCTTTTTCCAGTAAAAGGGTTTTTTGCCCGCGGCGGGCGCACTCCCGCGCGCACATTAGCCCGCTGGCACCCGCACCGATAATAATTACGTCGTAAATAGGCAAATTCATTTCATACAGTTTAGCAAAAAAAGAAACTCTTTTCACTCTTGACAGTTTGGCGGGTAAGTATATACTATAAAAAGTAGCCAAAAAGGAGGCATTTATGAGAATCGGATTTTTACTTTTTATTTTGGGGCTGAGCGTTACGGCTTCCGCCCAAATGTACCGGGTGGGGGGAACCTCCCGCGCGAGTTTTGGTTCCCAACAGACGGAAGAAACGGCGGCTCCTGCTACGCGCACGTTTAGCAGTTACGGTGCCCGCCGCCAACGCACGCAAAGTGCTAATACGCAGCCGTCTGCTCCAGCGGCGCAAACGGACTCTTCTGCCGCTGGGCAGGCCGCCCCTGCAACAACGGGCAATACGGCTCCACAAACTCCTTCTTCCGGTAAGGCTGGTAAAGCGGACAAAAACGCAGGAAAAAATCAGAAGGCCGACCCAAAAGAGGGCGAAAAAAAAGCGGATAGCGACCAACAGGCACAGGCGGCCGTCAGCCAAGTGCAGGCAATGATGAACAGTTTTGGGCTTTCCGCCCCGCAAACGGGCGTACCTCAGGCAGAGGGAAAGAACGATAAAAAGGCGGGCAATCGTGGTAATAATTCCCGCGCGGGGAGTGCCAATTCCAATGTTTCATCTAGCCGGGGAGGCTCCGCTAATAAAGGTACTGATGCCGGCGCGGCTACCCCCGGGGTGCCGGATATGTCGGCTATTATGCAGGCGGCCAGTTCCGGACAAATGCCGGACTTATCGGCCCTTATGGGCGGACAAAGTTCAGGCAAAAAATAAACAGGTGATTTTAGTTTAAGTAAAAATCCCCCGGTTGTGCCGGGGGATTTTCGCCTTGACTATGGGCAAACGGAACTTATACTATATAACAAGGAGAATAAAATGAACCGTTTTCTTATTATTGGTTATATGGTGCTGGGCGCAACCGTTTTGCAGGCGGCCCCGGTTACGCGGGTTTCCGTTTCCCGCCCGACAACTACGGTGTCGGTATCCCGTCCGACGACGGGGAGCGTTTCTGCTAAACCCACTACCGCTGTACAAGTAAAAAAGCCTACTACCTCGGTTGCGGTTTCCAAGCCGGAAACCTCGGCGGCGGCAAACCACCCGGTTACAATGCCGTCCGTCAGCCGTCCGGCTACAACGGTAGAGGTGTCCCGCCCAACTACGCAGGTTTCTGCAAGCCGCCCGACTACCGGGGGAGAAACGGCTGTGTCCAAACCCGGGGGGGCGGATATAGGCAAAAAAACCGCCGCGCCAATGGCACAAGCCCAAACTTCTATGAGTAATTATCAGCCGAAGAAAGCCAAAGATTTTAAAGCGGCTAAACCTCAGCAAGCAGCGCAACTAAGCGGGGGCGAATCGGGCTTAATGCCGTCATCCGCCGAACAAGCAGCCAAAGCCGCGGCTGCGGCTTCTATGAGTATAGCCAAAGGCAAGGACCCCTCCGCCGCTACCGCGCAGACGATTCAAGGACAAAATTCAGGTGCGGGTTCGGCCTTGTTAAATTTGCTTAAACAAAAATCTGCCGGAAACGCCGCCAAATAGTTAATTGATTAAAATTATATGCTTCCCCTTGGTTTATTATCAGCCAAGGGAAGTAAAAACTACCCCGCTAATTGATTTTAGCGGGGTAGTTTAAAGTGTTCTTTGCTTTTACATTGTTTTACCAAATTCCAAGGCTTCTTTCAGTTTGCCTGTTTTGATAATTTCACCCGGCTCTCCCACACCGCCCACTAACACCATACCGCGGTCCTGCCAACCTAAATAGTTGGCTATGCTGTGGTAGGTGGCTTTTAAACCGTCGTAGTCGCCGTCTTTTTCGTTTCCCTCAGCGGCGGCTAACAGTACGCACTCTTTAATTTTCAGTTTGCGTGGAGCGATGTCTTTCATATAGGCATACAGTTTATCAATAGCCGCCTTTAACTGCGCACTCATAGAAAACCAATACAAAGGCGTGCAGAATACCAGCATATCGGCCGCTTCCAGCATAGGGGCCAACTTTTCAAAATTATCTTTAAATACGCACGGCTCTTTGGCAGACCAACACTTGTCGCAGGCGTGGCACGGCAGTACCGGGTGAAAAGCCGTCTCAAACACCTGCACGGTATGGCCTGCAAATTTGACTCCTTGAATAAAAGCGTCCGCCAGTAAGGCCGAATTGCCCAGTTGGCGCGGGCTGCCCGTAAGCACTAAAATATTTTTACTCATATAAAAAACCTCTCCGAAACGTCCGTTTTTTTCTGCGGAAAAAGAATATTTAGATTATAGTTTTTTGCCTGCGCTTTGGCAAGTATAAAAATTATTGTTTTTCCCAATACAAAAAACACCCCGCAAGCGTATGAAAAATTGATAAAATATACCTATGCAAACTACTATCTGCGCCTTAGCCAGCGGTATGGGCGGAGCGGTGGCGTTAATCCGCCTGTCCGGCCCCCGGTCGCTTGCCCTTTTCCAAACGCTTACCCGCCGCCAAACGGCGCCGGAGCCGCGCAAACAAATTTTTTGTACGCTTTATGACGGCGGCGAAGTGCTGGATAAAGCACTGGTAACGTATTTTAAAGCCCCGCACTCCTACACCGGCGAGGACGTGGTGGAATTTGCCGTCCACGCATCACCCTATATCAAGGGCAGACTGTTAGAACTGCTGTGTGAAAACGGGGCTTCTATGGCGCGGCGGGGGGAATTTTCCCAGCGGGCTTTTTTTAACGGAAAAATGGACTTAGTGGAAGCGCAGGGGTTGTGCGATTTGATCGCTTCGGGCAATAAACACGCGCATAAACTGGCTATGGACTCCTTGGACGGAAAATTATCCGCCCGTTTGGACGATATGAAAACCAAACTTTCCGAACTTCTGGCGCAAATAGAGGTCCGCTTGGACGACGTGGACGAGGAAATGACCCCGCTTTCGGACGAATTTGTATCCGGCCAAATAAATGCCGTTCTGGCGCATATTAAAGCGTTGGCAGACACTTTTTCCGTGGGTAAGTATATTAAAGACGGCCTCAAAACCGCTATCGTTGGCGCACCCAACAGCGGTAAGTCCAGTTTGCTAAATGCTCTTGTAGGGTTTGACCGGGCGATTGTTTCTTCTGCCAGCGGTACCACGCGCGACACGGTGGAAGAAACCCTGGAAATTAACGGGCAAAAAATCATTTTAACCGATACTGCCGGTATTCGCGAACACGCGCTGGACCCGGCGGAAAAAGAAGGGATGAAGCGCAGCCTGAGAGCCATGCAGGGGGCAGATTTAATTTTGTTTGTGCTGGATTCTTCCAGGCCCCTTACTCCGGAAGAAAAAGATTTGTGGCAAGATATCCGCCGGCAGCAAAAGCGCACCCTTATTGTGCTTAATAAAACAGATGCCGTACAAAAACCTGTTTGCCCGTTGGCGGAGTGCGAAAATTATACGGTTCTGCCGGTTTCGTGCAAAACGGGAGACGGATTAAATGCGTTAAAACTGGCTATTACCGCCGATATCAACGAGGCTCAAACGGCAGACGGGTTGATGATTTCCAACTTGCGCCATTACGAAGCCTTGATTAACGCACAAACCGAACTGGAAAGTGCTTTAATCCGCCTGGCCGCGCACGCCGGAGGGGAAATTTATGCCGAGCACCTGCGCCGCGCGCTGAATTATTTACAAGATTTGATTGGAGAGGTAACTCCTGATGATGTTTTGGGAATTATTTTCTCCAAGTTTTGTATGGGGAAATAAATGTTTGTTTGCGAAGATAAGTATGATGTTATTGTAGTCGGGGGCGGACACGCCGGGTGCGAAGCCGCCTTGGCCTCCGCCAAATTGGGGGCTAAAACGCTCCTGCTTACGCAAAGTTTGGATACCGTTGCCCAAATGTCCTGCAATCCGTCTATCGGCGGTATTGCTAAGGGCCAAATCGTGCGCGAAATTGACGCCTTGGGCGGGGCTATGGGCCGCGTAACGGACTGTGCGGCCTTGCATTACCATATGCTTAACACCGGCAAAGGCCCGGCGGTTCACTCTCCTCGCGTTCAATGCGATAAGAAAATTTACCAGTTCACCTTTAAGCACTTTTTGGAATTACAGCCCAACTTGGATATTATGCAGGACGAAGCCGTCAAAATTTCCACCTCGGATAACGGTGTAAACGGCGTGCTGACCTTACGCAACACTTTTTACCATACCAAGACCGTCGTGCTGACCAGCGGAACTTTTTTGGCGGGAACCATACATATTGGTACCGAAATGTTTAAGGGTGGCCGCTACAACGATATGCCGTCTGACGGATTGGCTAAAAATCTGCGCGAAGAATTACACCTGCATATGCTGCGTTTTAAAACGGGTACTCCTATGCGTATTAACGCACGCGGTTTAGATTATTCTAAATTCCGCTTGCAGCCGTCTGATAATCCGTTGCAGCCCATTTCCCATTTTACGGACGTAAAAGCCCAACAGCAGCGCCGGTTTTTGAGTTGCCACATTACCAGAACGACCTTGGAAACGGATAAAATTCTGCGTAATAACTTCCAACGCTCTGCTATGTATAGCGGAAATATTCACGGGATGGGGCCGCGCTATTGTCCGTCGGTAGAGGATAAAATTAAAAAATTTCCGGACGTTACCAGCCACCCGCTGTTTTTGGAGCCGGAGGGCTTTCACACGGAAGAATATTATATTCAGGGCTTTTCTACCAGTATGCCGGAGGACGTCCAACGCGCGCTGATAAAATCTGTACCCGGTATGGAAAAGGCCTCTATCACGCGCCCCGGTTATGCGGTGGAATACGACTTTTCCGACCCGCGCGATTTGTTCCCGTCGTTGGAAAGCAAACTCGTGCCCAACTTGTTTTTAGGCGGGCAGATTAACGGCACCACCGGCTACGAAGAGGCCGGCGGACAGGGGCTTATAGCGGGTATCAATGCGGCATTAAAAACCTTGGGTAAAGAGCCTTTTGTCCTGCGCCGGGACGAAGCCTATATCGGCGTGCTGATTGACGATTTGGTAAATAAGGGCGTAAACGAGCCTTACCGTATGTTTACGTCGCGCGCCGAATACCGCATTTTACTGCGTAACGATAACGCGGACTTGCGCCTGATGCCCCACGCCTTTAAAATGGGATTATTGGAAGAAAAGTACAAAGCGCCGTTTGAAAAATACCGCGCGCTGTGCGAAAAATTAATTGAACATCCGGGCGCACAACCGGCCGAAACCGACGAAGATTTGTTCCCGTGGACGTTGGAAAAAGCCCGTGCGCACGCCGATATTCATAATAAATATGCCGGTTATTACGAACGCAATAAAAAAGATGCCGAAAAATTGGCGGAAATGGACAATATAAAAATTCCGGAGGGGTTTGACACGTCCTCCGTGCGCGGCATTTTGTTTGAAAGCGCCCAAAAACTGCGTGAGGTAAAACCGCAAACCTTGGGGCAGGCCGGGCGTATCCCGGGTGTAACCCCGGCAGATTTGCAATTACTGGCGGTACATATTGAACGATACCGGAGACTTAAAAATGCTCAAAACGCTGATTGATTTCGCCGCAACGCTTAATTTGCCCCTCTCACAGAAACAGGCGGAGCAAATGTTATCCTATGCCAACTTGGTGTGGAATAAAAAGGACTTTTTAAACTTAACAAGCGCGGCGGATTTGAACGAAGTCCTCACCCGCCATATTTGCGACGGTTTAACCGCGGCAGCCAAGATAAACGGTTTTATACACGCTAAAAAAATGGTTTCTCCTCAGGCGGCCGACGTTGGCGCAGGGGCGGGATATATCGGTATTACGACGGCACTCGCTTTGCCGCACGTTCAGGTAACGCTGGTAGAAAGCATTGAAAAGCGTTGCTCGTTTATGAACTGGGCAATTATGCAACTGGGTATCAAAAATACCAAAGTTAAACAGGCGCGTCTTGGGCAGGGAACTGCATTTGCGTTTGATTTTGTAACCGAGCGCGCTATGGGCCAACTGCCCGATATTTTGGAAATTTGTTTGGGTGCGCTGAAAGCGGGGGGAGTATTTATTGCCTATCAGGGCGAACACCCGCAGGCGGATATGTGCCGTCCGGAAAAATGCCAAGGAACTTTGCTTGGCGTAGAGCAGTATAACTTGCCGGACGACAATAAAAAAAGACACTTGGTTTTGTTTGGAAAAATGTAATGGATATCTTTAAAAAGTTAGCCTGTTTTGCGTTGATACTTGCGGTCCTGTTATGCACACCGCACGTATTGCGTTCGTTCGGGCTGACGGCCAAGGATGTGGTAAACGCTTTATTTTCGGAAAAACCGCGTGAGGATGCCGTTCCGCTCCCCGTACCCGAAAAGAAAGCCCCGGCTCCCGCTGCGGACCCCAACCGCGGACACGCGCGGGAAAACCGTCCCGATATTTCGGTGCCGCCTCCGGCTTCGGCCTCGGCGGTGGAATATTCACCCGAGGATGAAAAAAAGTTTAACGAAATGATTTCCGGTTTAGAGCACGTTGCCTTAAATGCGCCCAAGAGCGAAGGAGCCGCTTTGGAGGCGGTACCCGTTCCGGCCTACCGCCCGACGGATTCTGCGCATAAGGTGCGTTGGTCTCCGCCCCCGCCCGGTTTTTTGACGGCAGATACCTTTAACTATTTGATTTATCGCGAAAAAAATCCCGTTACGGAAAATATCAAAACGGTGCTGGATACGATTCACGGTAATTTGATGTTGGATTTAACTCCTTTTACATTGGTTATAAAACCCAATAAAATTTTGGTTATGCTGTTTGGCGAAAAGGACAGTTATATGGGCTTTACCAAGCGTCCGGCGTGGTCGGGTGCTTCTTCCGACTTGCGCGCCGATACAATGTATGTAATAGAGGGGAACAGTTTTTATCCGCTTTCTGTGCACGAACTGACACACTTATATTTTGACGGATACTTTTTGCCGACGATATCACCTCTCTGGCTTTCCGAAGGGATGGCGGTCTATATGCAGATTTATGCCACCAAGCAAAAGCCCAGTTGGGTGGACAGAAGTCTTTTGCGCATTGTGCAGGGAACTTATATCCCGTTGGAAGAAATGACACAAACCGAGGATATAAGTAATTTTCCCAATGATAAAGCGGAACTGTGGTACACGCAAGCATATAGTTTAGTGGATTATTTGTTAAATTCCCGCACGCGGGACGAATTTTATAAATTAAGCACGGAAATAAAGGCCAAAACACCCTTGCACCAGGCGTTATACCGTGCGTTTGGTATGCCTTTTAATAAGGTAAGTGTCTTGGAAAATGTATGGCTGCACGATTTGCAAAAGGCTTATCAGGCGGGAAAACTGGTTTCGCCCAAGCCCGAACCGCAGAAACCGGCTGTTAAAAAGCCGGAACCTGCCAAACAGCCGCAGACCGCGCCGAAACCGGCCCCCAAACCACAGCCTAAAAAGGCTCCGCAGCAGACCAAAATTAACAAGTTGCAAATGGTGCCCGTGATGAAGTATTAGGAGCGTTTATGACAGAACAGATTTGGACACATATTCCCATTATGGCACCGCAGATAGCGGATTATTTGCTTACCAATTTTGACGGTACTTATATTGACGGTACTTTGGGTCTTGGCGGGCATACCAAATATTTTTTAAGCCACTTGGGCGCGCGTGCGCGCGTATTGGGGTTTGATAAAGATGAAGAAGCCTTAAAAATGGCCCAAGAGCGCGTAAATGACCCTCGTTTAAGCGTGTTTCATAAAAGTTATACCGAATCTCCTGCGGTACTTAAAGAACTGGGGTTGGAGGGCGCGGACGGGGCCTTGTTTGATTTGGGATTAAGTTCCTACCAATTAGATAACCCGGCCCGGGGATTTAGCCTGTTGCGGGACGGCCCTTTGGATATGCGCTTTGACAAGCAAAACCCGTTAAGTGCGGCCGTGATTGTAAACACTTGGCCAATGGCGGAATTAGAGCGCGTTTTGACCCAATACGGCGAGGAACGTAATGCTACTAAAATTGCCTTGGCTATTATGCGCGCCCGCAAAGAAGCCCCCATAGAAACAACCGAACGCTTAAAAGCGGTTGTGGAAACGGTGTACGGCCCCAAGCGCGGAAAAACGCATCCGGCCACACAAACCTTTCAGGCCTTGCGTATTGCCTGTAACCGGGAATTGGAATCGGTGGAGCAGTTGCTTACTTCTTTGGCGGATATTATCAAACCGGGCGGACGGGCGGCTATTTTAACCTTCCACTCGTTAGAGGACCGTTTGGTTAAAACCCATTTTAAAGCCTTGGCGCAAAGCGGCGGGTGGAAACTGGTTACCAAGCACGCCTTGGCCCCGGAATATGAAGAAGTCCGCCAAAACCGCCGCTCCCGCAGTGCTAAATTGCGTGTGATTGAAAGAGTGAAAAAATGAAATATTTTGTTTTATTATTTGTTTTATGTTTGTTTGGTTTTATGGTGGTGGCGATGCGCATTGAAATCAACCGCTCGGGTCGTGCTATCAGCCAGTTGCAAAACGAGGTGGAAATTAAAGAAGCCCGCAACCAGTATTTGGAGTTGGAAATTTCCCGTCTGTCCGGCCCGCAGCACGTTACCGCTTTTGCGCAGGACAAGTTGGGCCTTGTGCCCGCAAAGCCGCACGAAATTATTATTTTGGACCCGAAATAACTATGTTAAAAAGACCCCTTTCGTCCCCGGATGTATTTAATGTTAAAAACCGGATGAAGATTGCCGTAAAGGTTATTTTAATTGCTCCGTTGCTGATTTTTTGCAAACTTTTTTATATGCAAACCTTTCAGCACGACGAATTTTCCTCCAAGGCCGAGCGCGCTATTTATAACTATCTGGCCGAGGACCGCCTGCGCGGAAAAATATTAGACGTAAACGGCCGGGAACTGGCCGAATCGGTCCGCACGCACTCCTGCGGTGTGAATAAACGCTATGTAAAGGACAAAAATAAAACAGTGGCCTTTTTGTCTGAAACTTTGGGTATTCCCAAAAGCCGTATTTTGGAAAAGTGGAACCGCGCTTCCAACTTTTTCTTTGTGGCTAAAAAGATTAAACCGGATAATTACATTAAAATTTCCCAAATTTTGCGCACCCCGTTGGGGCAAGGGCTAGAACTTACGCCGGAATACGAGCGTATTCACCCATACGGGCAAAGCGTGCTAGATATTGTGGGGGCGGCTAACTCTAAAAACCTTGGTCTTTCCGGCGTGGAAAAGATGTTTAACAGCGAACTCAGCCAAGACATCAGCAAAAGGCGCGCTAAGCGTGCCCGCCGCGGTGAAATCATTTACGACAGAAAATTAAAAGAGGAACTTTCCGTAGCCAATGTGTATTTGACGATTGATGAAGTCGCCCAGTTCTATGCCGAAACTGCCCTCAAACGAGCGGTGGATTCAGTGGGGGCCGAGCACGGAGTGGCTCTTGTGCAGGAGCCTAAAACGGGTAAAATTTTAGCAGCCGCTTCCTACCCGATAAAAGACGGCCAATCATTAGCGTTCCAGTTCACTTACGAACCGGGCTCTACTTTTAAAGCGATTGCCGTTTCCTCCGCATTAGATGCAGGGGTCGTGAGCGTTACGGACAGTATTGATATGGAAGGCCGCCGGTGGGAGATTGCCCGCGGGGTAGTTGTGCGGGACAACCAGCACAAAAAAGATTTCCTTTCTATCCCCGAAATTATGCAACTTTCTTCCAACATCGGGGCCGGGAAAATAGCCGTAGAGTTAGGGGCCAAAAATCTTTTTTATTATATAAAAGCCTTCGGTTTCGGCACTAAGACGGATATCAACTTTAATGGCGAATCCAAAGGCAATGTGCTTCCGTACAACAAGTGGACCAAAGTGGATACCGCCACCAAAGGGTACGGCTACGGGGTGGCCGTTACGCCTATCCAGTTGATTAATGCTTATTCCACCATAGCCAATGGCGGGGTGTTAATGCAGCCGCACCTGATTGACCGTATAGAATACGCAGGCGGCAAGGTGGAAAAACTTTCCAAGCCTGTAAAAATCCGCCGTGTTTTGCGCGAGGAAACCGCCCATACAATGACCAAGGTATTGGAAAGTGTGGTGGAAGCGGGTTCCGGCAAGCGTGCGCGTATTATGGGCTATAATGTAGCCGGAAAAACGGGTACGGCTGAAAAGTTGAGCAAAGAGGGGGGGTATGCCAAACGCAGCCATATTGCTTCGTTCTGCGGCTTTGTCCCGGCCAGCGACCCGCAATTTACGATTTTAGTGGTTTTGGATAATCCCGCCAAATATACCTTTGGCGGTACCGCCGCCGCACCGGCATTTAAAGAAATTGCCGAGCGGTTATTAGCCTTAAAGGGCATCGCTCCCGACCAGTTGGATTTTGAACCGGGCGCAAAAATTTGATTTAAGGAGACCGTATGAAACTTAATTTATCTGTCCGCAAAATTGCGGAAATTACCGGAGCGGAACTGATTTCGTCTGCACCGGATACAGTTGTAACCTCTTTTGTAACCGATTCGCGCGTAGTGGCTCCGGGAGATGCTTTTATTGCCTTAAAAGGCCAAAAGCACGATGCACGCAAATTTATCCCCGATGTGCTAAGCAAAGGGGCGGCTGTCATCTTGGCGGAAAAAGGCTTTGAGGTTCCGCAAAAGGCCAATGCGTCATTTTTACTGGTGGAAGATTCTTTAAAAGCCTTGCAAGCGCTGGCCAAATACCACCGCTTAAACAGCACCTTAAAGGTGGCCGCCATTACTGGCTCTAACGGAAAAAGCACCACCAAGCAAATGCTCCGCGCCATTTGCGAAACCGCCGGCGAAACCGCCGCCAATATGGGCAATTTTAATAACCAGTTCGGCGTACCCTTTTCTTTATTGGAAATTCAGCCCAAACACAAATACGGCATATTTGAGTTGGGGGCTTCCCATCCCGGAGATATTTTGGAAACGGCCTCTTTGGCGGTGCCGGATGTGGCGGTAATTACCAATGTGGGGCCGTCGCACCTGGAATTTTTCCACGATTTGGAAACCATTTATAAAACTAAAACCGAAATTGCCCAATGTTTAAATTTTGGCGGGACCTTGGTGTATAACGCCGATGATGAATATTTATCCCGCCTGAAAACCGAATTTAAGGGCAAAAGTTTGTCTTTTGGCTTTCATCCGGGGGCGGACTTGCAGATTTTGGATACCGAAAAATTTTCATTTACCTATAAAGGCGAAGCCTATGTGTTGGATTTAAACTTGGCCCGGCACGATAAGTTAAATGCCGCGGCGGCTGCCGCGGCGGCTATTGCATTAGGCCTGTATATGGATAATGTAAAAAAAGGGCTTCTTTCTTTTACGCCGATGCCAATGCGTATGGAGCATTTGCATAAAAACGGGGTGGAGTTTATCTTGGATTGCTATAATGCCAACCCGGCCAGTATGAAGAACGCCTTGGAAATTTTGGGCCACGCTTCTGCCGAGCCGCGCGTAGCGGTGTTGGGCGATATGAAGGAACTGGGCGAAACCTCCAAAGAATACCATCGTTTGGTGGCGAGAGAGGTGCTGGATAACCATATCAATTATTGCTTTTTGGCAGGGCCGGAAATGAAATATGCCTACGAGAAGTTGCAAACTGCGTCGGGTGTAAAAGTATTTTATGATGAAACACCCCAAGGGTGGACGGGGGAGTTAAAAAAGGTGCTTTCTAAGGGGGGGACCTGTTTGGTAAAGGCTTCCCGCTCTATGAATTTTGAAAATATTTTAAAGGAGATTTAAACTGTGCTTTATTATTTGTCGCAATTTACTGATAATTTCAGTTTTTTAAATATCTTTAATTATATTACGTTCCGTACCGGAGCGGCGATATTTACGTCTTTTTTGCTGACCCTTTTAATTGGTCCCAAGGTGGTAACGAAACTTCGTTCCTATAAAATCCAGCAAATTGAACGCCAATACGGTCCCGCTTCCCACTTATCTAAAAACGGCACGCCGACAATGGGCGGTTTGCTGATTTTCGTCAGTTTAATCGTTAGCGTACTTTTGTGGGCGCGACTAGACAGCAATTATATTTGGTTGCTTATTTTTACCACCGTTACGCTTGGTATTGCCGGTGTAATGGACGATTATACCAAACTTGTAAAAAAGAACCCGGAGGGGATGAAATCTTCTATTAAACTGGCAATCCAGTTATTTACGGCGGTAGTGGTGGTAGGATATTTGGCCTTAAATCCGCCCAATGGGGAATATTCCACTGCTCTTATTATTCCGTATATGAGCAAAATGTTTATTGACCTGTCGGTATTTTATTTTGCGTTTGCAATGCTGGTGATTGTCGGCTCGTCTAACGCTACGAACTTAACCGACGGCTTGGATGGGCTTGCAAGCGGCTGTATGGTATTTACGGCGGCTACTTACGGGATTGTGGCATACTTGGCGGGGAACTTCCACTTTGCGGACTACTTAAAGATTATTTATGTGCCTGGGGCGGGGGAAATTACTGTGTTTATGGGCGCGCTCATCGGGGCTTGTATGGGGTTTTTGTGGTTCAATTCGTACCCTGCGCAGGTGTTTATGGGCGATACGAGTTCCCTCTTTTTGGGCGGCGTAATCGGCACGGCAGCCCTGTGCGTAAAGCAAGAACTTTTGCTCCCGATTGCAGGCGGTATTTTTGTGTTGGAAACCGTATCCGTTATGCTCCAAATGGGATACTTTAAATTAACGCACGGCAAGCGGCTTTTTAAAATGGCGCCGATTCACCACCATTTTGAATTAATGGGTGTGCCGGAGCCTAAGGTAATCGTGCGCTTTTGGATTGTGGGCGCAATGCTGATGCTTTTGGCCTTAGCCTCGCTTAAAATCCGTTAACGCTTATGAAACTATTTAACAAAGCGCCCCAGCGGCGCAATACCTTTACACGGCGGCCTACTCCCCGGGCCGTGCGGGGCTTTGCCGGTGCACGGCAGGACGGGTGGTGGAGCCCGCTCAAATTAGATATATACATTGCCTTCATTGCCTTTGCGTTCGTGCTTTTTGGGCTGATTTTTACTTATTCGTCTAGCGCGTTTGACTCTACGCTCTTTTTTAAACGCCAACTGCTGTTTGATTTCTTAGGTGTGTTGGCGGCGTTGTTTCTATCGCAGACGTTTGACCGCCTGATACGCATTAAAATTTTTAAGCCGATTAACTTGCTATTCTTTACTTGGGTGTTACTTGTTATTGTGCTTTTTACCCGTCAGCAGGCCAATGTGCACCGTTGGATTGACTTCGGTTTTTTTAAGTTGCAGCCCTCCGAAATCGCCAAAGTAACTTTGGTTATTTATATTGCCGACTATTTGGATAAAGTGGCCGGAAGGTTAGCCAAAAATTGGAAACTGCTTATTAATCCTATGATAGTGGCGGGGATTACATTAGTGCTTATTTTGGCGGAAAAGGACTTGGGTACGCCTATGCTGATGGGGGCGGTATTTGCCTTTATGCTCTTAATGGCGGGTGCGCGCTTTTTGCACTTGTGCGTACCGGGGGTATTATTGTTGCCGGTGCTGTACCGCTTGCTGTTTGGGGTGGGGTACAGGCGCGACCGTATGCTTTCCTTTTTAAACCCGTTCGCCACCGAGGGCACTACGGGCTACCAGTTGGTGCAATCGTTTCTGGCGGTAGGGTCCGGCGGGTGGTTTGGAAAGGGACTAGGCAACAGTGAACTGAAACTGGAATATTTGCCCGCCGCCCATACGGACTTTATCTTTTCCATTATGTGCGAGGAAGTGGGCCTTTTTGGCGGGGCGATTATTATTAGTCTCTTTTGTTGGCTGCTTGTCCACGGAGTGCAGTTGGCCCGCGTGGCAAAAACGCATTTCCGCAGTTTGACTATCTTTGGCCTGACGATTACAATTTGTATGCAGGCATTTTTTAATATGGCTATGGCCATTGGTTTAGTGCCTACAAAGGGTATTGCCTTGCCGTTTTTTTCCTACGGCGGTTCGTCTGTGATTATGACGCTGGTGATGATTGGCATTATCCTTAATTTGGCGGCGGTGGATAACACGCAGAATAATCTGCGCGAGGACATCACGCATTTTAAAAACAGGAAAAAATAATATGAACAAACGCTTTTTGATTGCTTCCGGCGGCACCGGCGGGCATTTTTACCCCGGTTTTGCGCTGGGCGAAGAATTTAAACGCCAAGGGTGCGAGGTTCTTTTTGTCGTCCGTAAAGACGACCCGGCCGCCAAAGTGTTATCTGCGCACGGACTTTCCTATAAAGAAATTGATTTTATGGGTTTCCCTCGCTCTGTTAACCCCGTGCGGCACGTTAAATTTGTGTGTAAATTGGTAAAATCCTTGCTCCAAACACGCCAAATATTGCGGTTTTTTCGGCCGGAGGTGGCTATCGGTACGGGCGGGTATATTTCTTTCCCGCTTATTTTTATGGCGCATTTTATGGGTGTAAAAACGGCCGTGCACGATTCCAACGCACGCTTGGGCCTGGCAAACAAGGTGTGCGGAAAATTTGCGGACCTGTTTATGTTGGGCTTGCCGACGACGGAGAAAGTGAAAAACGGCGTTTTGACAAGTACGCCTGTGCGTGCGGAGTTTGGTTTGCCCGCGAACCGTGCCACGCAATTACAGGCACTAAAACTGGATCCTGCAAAGCCAACCGTTCTAGTGGTGGGCGGAAGCCAAGGAGCCAAAGATTTAAACAATACGGTGGTTGCTTGTGCCAAGATTTTTTCCAACTGGCAATTTATCCACATCACGGGAGAGCGGTGGTTTGAAAGCGTGCGTGGCTTGTATGCCGGGTTATCCAATGCCGCCGTATTGCCTTATTCGCACGAAATTTACGCGCTGATGAAAGCGGTTGATTTGATTATTTGCCGGAGCGGTGCAAGCACGCTGGCTGAACTGGTGTGCTGTAAGTTACCCGCAATTTTGGTGCCGTTTCCGCACGCGGCGGCAAACCACCAATACTACAATGCTAAAATTTTTGCTGAGGCGGGGTGTGCGCAAATCGTGTTGGACGATGAACAGTTGCCAACGCGCTTATCTAGTGTATTTAAGGGGCTGACCCAAGGCCAAGTGAGTGCAAAACTGGCCGCTATGCGTGCCGGGTATGATAAGTTGGCCCTGCCTAATCCCTTAACGGCGGCGCAGACCATAGCGGATAAATTAAAACAGTTGTAAGTTTTTCCAAACGGCAAGCAGGGTGAACTCCAATCAATAACGACAAAGGCAAAACATTTAAAAACCACCCCGAAGAATATTTTTCCGCGGGGTGTGTTTTATATTAGGCAAAATTACATACCTTGGATAAATTTACACATTTGTATCCCTAATTCTTCATCCTCGTCGCCAACCGAACAGTTTTTGTCAGTTGTATTATCAGGGCCGTACCAAAAGTTGTAAATGTTGTTAGCAGGATTCCCGTCATCCGTTCTCCAAACATCCACCCAATCGCTATTAGTTAATTCGTAAACAAAATATTTGGTTGTGTAATAAGAACAACCATAATTGCCACTATTATTTGTCCATTTTCCGCCCTTTAAAGTAACATCAGCAATTTGGCTTTGGGTACATACATCATCCTCAGGGTTTGCCTGCTGGTGGCGTTGGATTGCATCTACAATCGCCTTGGCGTTAATAAGCCCCTCCGTTAAGCGTGCCTTTTCCACGGCGGTTTCGTATTGCGGCAAGGCAATGGCCGATAAAATGCCGATAATCAGCACCACGACCAAGAGTTCAATTAAAGTAAAGCCCTTGTTGTTCATATTATCTCCTTAAAAAAGTTTACACACATAGTATATCAATTTTGGCGCGTTCTTCAAGCAGTACCTTTACAAATAAAAGAAAATTAATTATACTAATATATGAACATATGTTCATATATTAATATAATAGGACTTAATTATGAAGAAAACCCCACCACACATTTGCAAACCATCCTTGCAACTGCCCGACGATATTCTCTACGATTTGGCCGATCTGTTTAAAGTGTTTGGCGACAGCACGCGCCTGCGCATTTTGTGCGCTCTTTTTAATTGTGAACAATGTGTACAGCACATTGCGGACGAACTAGGGATGACGCACTCCGCCATTTCGCACCAGTTGCGCTTTTTAAAGCAAAACAAACTCGTCAAAAGCCGCCGCTCGGGAAAAACGGTTTTTTATTCATTGGCGGATGAACACGTCAAACGCATTTTTAACCAAGGGTTAGAACACATACAGGAGGGGTTATGAGTCATCATCACGAATGTGCTTGTACCGCTTGCCACGCCTGCTCGTGTGCCCAAGGGAAGGAAGGTGAACCACGCGGCGAGTGGAAAAAATTAGCCTTAGCGGCGGGGTTGTTTTCCTTGGGTTTTTTCTTACCTGTTCCGCTTGCTATTAAACTGCCCTTTTATTTGGCGGCTTATTTTATCAGCGGGATTGAGGTATGGCAGGCTTGCTATTCCAATGTAAAAACAGGCCAATGGTTTGACGAAAATTCCCTTATGGCGGTGGCCACTTTGGGGGCGTGGTG
This sequence comes from Candidatus Avelusimicrobium sp., assembly GCF_056976295.1. Taxonomy (NCBI): domain Bacteria; kingdom Pseudomonadati; phylum Elusimicrobiota; class Elusimicrobia; order Elusimicrobiales; family Elusimicrobiaceae; genus Candidatus Avelusimicrobium; species Candidatus Avelusimicrobium sp. The sequence goes on along the minus strand of NZ_DBMCTG010000009.1, from coordinate 26,603 downwards.
CATTGGGGAATTTCCCGAAGCGGTGGCTGTAATGCTGTTTTACCAGGTGGGGGAATTGTTGCAGGAATATGCGGCGGGTAAATCGCGCCGGAGTATTGTTCGTTTAATGGATTTACGGCCCGATTTTGCCCGCTTAATAAAGTCTGGCAAAGAGGAAAAGGTTTCCCCGCAAACAGTTAAGCCGGGTGAGGTGGTACTCGTTTTGCCGGGGGAGCGTGTGCCGTTAGACGGGGTGATTGAAAGCGGAAGCGGCCATTTGGATACCTCCGCCTTGACGGGGGAATCCCGCCCGGTAACCGCCCAAGCGGGGCAGCAGGTGTTGGCGGGGGTAATCAGCGTGGACGGCACACTTCGCGTAAAGGTGGAAAAGACTTATGAAAATTCCGCAGTTGCCAAGATTTTGGAACTAGCCGAAAATGCCGCCAGCAAAAAATCGTCTGCCGAAAAATTCATCACGCGCTTTGCCCGTATTTACACGCCTGCGGTGGTGTTTGCGGCTGCGGCAGTAGCCGTTCTGCCACCGCTTATTTGGGCAGATGCTTCGTTTAAAACGTGGTTTTACCGCGCACTTATTTTCTTGGTAATTTCCTGTCCGTGCGCACTTGTTATTTCCGTGCCGCTCGGTTTTTTTGGCGGTATTGGGGGTGCGGCCAGAAATGGCGTGCTGATTAAGGGCAGTTCGTACTTGGAACAATTATCGCGCCTTTATACGTTGGCCTTTGACAAAACGGGCACGCTCACGCAAGGGGTATTTTCGGTTACAGGACTTTTTCCCGCCGGAAACACAACAGACAAGGAATTGCTTAAATTGGCGGCTTCCGCCGAGCATTATTCCAATCACCCGGTAGCCAAAGCCATTTTAAAGGAGGCTGAAATAAAGACGGAAACCCCGGAAACGGTGCAAGAGATCTCCGGAGAGGGGATTTGCGCCTCTATGAAAAACACACAAATTTTAGCAGGAAACGAACGCTTAATGGCGCGCTATAACGTGGCGGATGTGCAGGCCGGGCGCGGAACGTGCGTATATGTGGCGGAAAATGGAGTTTTTAAAGGGCGCATAGAACTGGGCGATAAGGTAAAGCCCGGCACTGAGGAAGCCTTAAAAACCTTGCAAAACGGGCTTGTTCACCAAGTGGTGATGTTGAGCGGAGACAGTATCTCCGCCGCCGAAAAAACCGCCTACGAACTACATATAAAGCACGTTTACGCAGGTCTGTTACCAGCAGGCAAGGTGGAAATTTTGGAAAAATTAATATCAGGCACGCCTAATGGGCTTGCCACGGCCTTTGTGGGCGACGGTATTAATGATGCGCCTGTTTTGGCGCGTGCCGATTTGGGAATAGCAATGGGGGCGCTTGGCTCTGATGCCGCCATAGAAGCCGCCGACGTGGTGCTGATGACCGATGAGGTAAAAAAGATTGTTTCGGCAATTAAAATTTCCCGCAAAACCTTGCGTGTAATTAAGCAGAATATTGTCTTTGCGCTAGTGATTAAAGCCGGAGTGTTGGCTTTGGGTGCGGCGGGGCTGGCTAATATGTGGAGTGCCGTTTTTGCCGATGTCGGCGTATGTTTATTGGCGGTGGCAAACTCCTTGCGCCCCTTGTATTTTAAGGAGTAGTGATAGCATACGATAGTTGTTCGGCCCGCAAGGCGCGGCGGGGTTGCCGAGTGTTTTGGCGGCCTGCCAGGCTTTTGAAAAAAGGTAGATTCTGAAACAAATTCAAAATGAACAATAAAATAAATATGCTATAATAAACGCAGTGCGCAAGGGAAACCTTGCACCGACAATTTAATGTTTTTGGAATCCTATTGAAGAATAGGAAGGCTTTGGAAAATCCAAAGTTCTGAGAGAGTCCAAAAAACAGTTAGTTTAGGCAGAAGATAAGGGGAAGTCATGAGCCCCTTGTCTTCTGCCGAGTGTTTCGCACATATTTATATGGGCGGAACCACGGCTGTTTATTGGCAAGGCTTCTCTCAGACTTGTCCTAACCAGCCGTTTTTTTTAAGCCTTCCTTCGCTTTTTCCGCCTTGTTACTGCTTCATTTTTCATAGGTTCCGTTCGCTTTCATACGTTACAGCACATACGTATGAACGGGAAGGGGGCTTATGCACATCTCCGCCAAGAGTCAGGGCCCCTTCTCCCTGTTTTGTGGAGGAACTTGTTATGAAAATCGCCGTCGTTATTCCGTCTAAAAATGGGTTGCACCATATGAAAGAGTGTTTGCCTACCGTATTGGCTGCCGCCAAAAAATCTACCGTTCCTGTCAGCGTTACCGTAGTGGTGGGGGATTCTACGGACGGTTCTATGCAAGAGGCTCCTGTACTTTTCCCGCAAGTGAAATTTTTAGAAAACTCCAAACACGGTGCTTCGTCAGCGCGCAATTTGGGGGTAAGCGACTCGCAGGGTGAGTGGCTGTGTTTTTTGGATAATGATGTTTTTGTTGACGAAGATTTTTTCAATACGGCCCAAAAATATTTACGTCCGGATGTGTTTTGCGTAGCGTGCGCTGGTTATTGTGCTTATCCTAAAAAAGCCGGCGCGTGGGAACAGTTGGACGGCGTAAAATTATTGGGTTGGAAAAAGGGGTTTCCCCGCTTTACGCACAATATTTATAATGAATTTTTGCCGGAAATGGCGGAATATCCTTCGTGGGGTGTGCAGGGAGCATATTTCTTTTGCCAGCGGAGTTATTTTGATTTATTAGGTGGTTTTGACGAAAATTTGGACCCGTATATGTTGGAAGAAACAGACTTGGTTTATCGCGGGTTAAAACGTGGTTGGAAAGTGATTTATGCACCTGATACCAAGCCCCGCCACAAATGCGGAGGCACGATTAACAGTAAAAAGAACAAATTTACGCAGTTTTTATCCAAGCGCAACCGCACTTGGTTTGTGTGGAAAAATGTACACGATACGTCGCTTTGTTTGACACATTGGCTGCGTTTTATTTTTTCGTTTTCGCCGCGTTTGTGGAAGGAATGTTTGCGGGAATATTCTGTTTTCCATCAAGCCGCTTTACACGAAAAATTTGCCCGTAAAAAGACGGATTTAGAACTATTGGAAGAGTCCAAAAAATTTGAACAATTTGCAAAAAAAAACGCTGATTTACAACTGCAACTAGATACAAAAGCGCAACTGGATTTCTTACAAGAGCGGTTGCTGTGTTATAGTTATAAATATTCTAGTGGTTGGAAAATTGCCTTGCATATGTTAGGGGCTAGTGTATCTAGTTTAAAATTTCATCGTTCGGTTTCTAGCACTTCCTCCCAGCCGATTAAAATTTGTATGGAATTAGAGGGAGGTTTGGGAGATTTGATGTTTGGGTTGAATTATGTGTGTGCGTTTTATAAAAAATTTGCTCCTTTATCTCCAATGACGGTAGATATCGCTTTTCATAACTTAAATATGCTTAACGTGTTTTTGCCTCCTTTCGTTCATAAGGTTATCTTGCCAAAAGAAATAAAAAATTGCTCTTATGATTTGGTCATCAATGTTATTCGGTGCCCTGTGGTACAGGGGGCAAAAACTTATGTTTTTCCAAAGTTGTTAAGAACTTATATTTCAAAACTACTGAATTTTGAAAAGGAGCATAAGGGACTTTTACTTTTAACGCCTTACAAAGATACCATTACAAATAATGTTTTTTCTTCCTCTGTTAAGCGTTGGCATCAAGCGGATATGGTAGAAGAATTAAACTTAACAGAGAATTTCCTTTTTCCCGTGTCTGTTAAAAATGAAGAAGAAATTTTAGGTAAATTCGGCTTAATTTCCAAAAAATTCATCACTATAAATAGAGAGGGTGGTCTTTCCGGGCAATCTGACACTACCAAATTGTGGCCGTTGGAGTATTACAGAAAATTAATTGCTGATTTAAAAGAAACCGCTCCCCAATACCAAATTATTGAGGTTGGGTGTGGTAAAGGCGAGCGTTTAGGAAATGCCGATAAAAATCTAGCAGGAAAAACCTCGTTAGAAGAAATAAAAGTCATTTTAAAGCACGCCCTTTTGCATATAGATAGTGAGGGCGGCCTTGTCCACTTGCGCCACGCGTTAAAAGGGGGCGCGTCTTGTGTCTTTTACGGGCCGACTTCTCCCCAAGTTTATGGATATTCTGAAAATATCAGTTTATGTAGTAATGTCTGCCCTATATATTGCGAGTGTTATTCCCGCACTTGGCAAAAGAAATGTTTAAGAGGAAAAAGAATATGTATGGAAAGTATTACTCCACAATACGCATTGGATAAAATTATTGAAGCCAAATTATTATAAAAGGATAACTAATATGACTGAAAGAGAGAAAATGCTTCTACACAGTAAATATGGACATTCCAAAATTTTATTTTTGATTCATTTAGTGGGGCGGTATATTAAGGAGTTATATCGTCCTAATATTGCAACTAGGAAGCCGTTAATATTAGGAAACGGAAATGTTGTTTCGTTTGTGCCGAAGGGAGTGCAAATAGAAATATATGGTGATAACAACAAGGTGGAAATTGACCCTTCTGTAACAAAATGGGATGGTCATATCGGATTAGGTGATGCCGAAACCCCAGTTTATAATTGTCATATAAGCATTGGCAAAAATTCTTATTCTAATGGAGTGAATATTATTGTAATGGAAGACAATACATCTGTTACTATTGGAAAAAATTGTATGTTTTCTTGGGGAATATATCTATTTGCTAGTGATACTCATACCATTTATGATGCTAAAACAAAAAAATTACTAAATTGGGGTAAAGAGATTATCATTGGCGATAATGTTTGGGTGGCTATGGACTGCACTGTTTTGAAGAATAGTTTTATCGCTAAAAATTGCGTGGTGGGGGCTTCGGCTGTGGTGGCTGGTAAATTTACCGAAGAAAACTGCGTGATTGCCGGAAATCCCGCCAAAGTAGTAAAACGCGGGGTGGCTTGGGATAGACGCCGGCCTAAGGAATATATTACACAGTATCCTATGGAATAAAAAAATCCCCGCGGTTTAGACACCTCGGGGATTTTTTAAAGCAACTAAACCAGTTAATCGGCTAACCAAGCCGGGTCTTGTACGCAGAACTTTTCCGGGTCCACAATACCGTTTAAGGTGGCTACTTCTTTCTTGCAGTTTTTCCATCCTCTAAACGTCTCGGACACGGTAGCAAAGGCAATGTTCATATGTGTATTTTGACCGAATAACACGCCCACCATACCGCCTTTGTCTGCCAAATCCGCCCCTTGGCGCAAGGCTTCGCGCAGGGATATCTCGCCCGACATCACACGGGAAAAGAGTACGTTTTCCGCCACATCTACATAATTGGTAAGCGGGTCCGGTAAAAAGCCATCGGAACCATACACTTGCCCAAAAGTTACGCGAATATTATTCTTTTTGGCTAATGCCAGGGCTTCGGTTTCTTTGGTTAATGCCCGCTGCCCCAGTGAAATAGCCTTTTTAAAATTTTGCTTTCTAACGGCTTCGCGGCATTGTGCCGCATCCTCTTTGATTTGCTGGAACTGCGTGACCAACAGTTGTTTGGCAACGGCCTGGTCCGCCGGGGCTGCACTGACCGGCCACGCCAAGGATAATACTAATGCAATTAATAAATGTTTTTTCATAATCAACACCTTTACCTATATTTATAGTATAGAGAGTCTTATGGAAAAAAGCAAATAAAAAGCCCCAAGGTTGATTCCCCGGGGCTTTTGTAAAGCAATTTTTTATTTGCGTTTGTAGGCCAATACGTCTTTGGCGGCGGCTTGCGCAGCGGCCAGACGCGCTATCGGCACGCGGAACGCGGAGCAGGACACATAAGTAAACCCTTCGCGGTGGCAGAATTCCACGCTGGCAGGGTCCCCGCCGTGTTCGCCGCAGATACCCACCTTCAAGTTAGGTTTGGCGTCGCGCCCCTCGGTTACGGCGTGTTCAATCAGCATCCCTACACCGCGTTGGTCAAGGGTTTGGAACGGGTCGGCTTCCAAAATGCCCTGCTTCAAATATTCGGGCAGGAACGAGCCGATATCATCACGCGAAAAGCCAAAGGTCATTTGCGTAAGGTCGTTAGTTCCGAACGAGAAGAAATCCGCTTCTTGGGCAACTTCATAGGCCAACACCGCTGCGCGCGGAATTTCAATCATAGTACCCACGGAGAAGTGGAGTTTTTTAACCTTGGTTTTGGCTACCACTTCGTCATACGCGGCGCGGATGAGTTTCTTTTGCGTGATGATTTCGTTCACGTCGCAAGTAAGGGGAATCATCACTTCCGGCTCCGCTTTTACACCCTCTTTAATGAGTTCGGCGGCAGATTCAAAAATCGCGCGGGATTGCATCTCGGTAATTTCGGGATAGGTTACACCCAAGCGGATACCGCGGTGCCCCATCATCGGGTTGACTTCGTGCAGACCGGCGGCGCGTTCTTTAAATACAGCCATTGTAATGCCCAATGCTTTGGCCAGTTCCGTCTGCTTTTCGGGCAAAGTCGGCACAAATTCGTGGAGCGGCGGGTCCATCAGGCGGACGGTTACACCATAGCCCGCCATAGCCTTCATAGTAGCCTTGATTTCCTTTTTCATATACGGGAAAAGTTCTTCTACCGCGGCTTTGCGTTCGGCCTCGTTGCCGGAGAGAATCATTTTGCGCAAAATAAAGAGCGGTTTTTCGGAGTTTTTACCGTAGAACATATGTTCTATGCGGAAAAGGCCGATGCCCTCCGCACCGAATTTGCGGGCATTTATGGCATCTTCTTCCGTATCTGCGTTGGCGCGCACTTTCAGGGTGCGCACTTTGTCGCACAAGGCTAAAAAGTGCATTAAGTTCTTGTTGCCTTCGCCGGCGGCTAACATTTTTAAAGCACCGTCATAAACATATCCTTTCGTACCGTTTAAGGTTAAGGAATCGCCCTCTTTAAAGGTTTTTCCGCCCATACTGACGGTTTTGGCTTCCAGGTTAATTTCCAGTTCGCCGCAGCCGACAATGCAGCATTTGCCCCAACCGCGGGCAACCAAGGCCGCGTGAGAAGTCATACCGCCGCGTTGGGTCAAAATACCAGCGGCGGCACGCATCCCCTCAATATCTTCGGGGTTGGTTTCTTCGCGTACCAAAATGGCTTTTTTGCCGGTTTCTTGCAACTTAATAGCGTCGGCGGAGTTGAAAACAATTTCGCCGCAAGCACCGCCCGGGCCGGCCGGCAGACCTTGGGCAATGGGCTTTACACCCGCTTCGGCCTTGGGGTCAATGGCGGGGAGCAAAAGTTCGCCCAACTGGGCAGGCGTTACACGCAAGACGGCTTCTTCCTTGGAAATCAAGCGTTCTTTTACCATATCCAAGGCCATTTGTACGGCGGCGGTTCCGTTGCGTTTTCCTACGCGGCATTGGAGCATCCACAATTTTTGGTCCTCAATCGTAAATTCAATGTCCAACATATCGTGGAAATGCTTTTCCAGTTTCTTTTGGATAGCGTCCAATTCTTTATAAACTTTCGGCATTACCTTTTCAAGCGTAGGCAAATGGGCCGAGTGAGCATTTGCAGACCATTTGTTCATCGGCGAGGGGGTGCGGATACCGGCCACCACATCTTCACCTTGGGCATTGATTAAATATTCACCGTAAAAGTGGCTGTCGCCGTTGCCGGGGTTGCGCGTAAAGGCCACGCCCGTGGCGCTCGTGTCGCCCATATTTCCAAAAACCATTGTTTGTACGTTAACGGCAGTACCCCAATCGTGCGGGATATTTTCAATATTGCGGTAAGCAATAGCGCGTTTGCCGTTCCAAGAGGCAAACACCGCACCGATAGCGCCCCAAAGTTGTTCCATCGGATTGTCCGGGAAGTCTTTTTTGAGCACTTTTTTGACGGTCTTTTTAAATTCCGCGCACAGTTTTTTGAGTTCTTCGGCCGGAATATGCGTATCGTCCGTTACGCCGAGTTTTGTCTTTAAATCGCCCAGCATACCGTCCAAAATTTTGCGGATTCCTTCGCCGTCCTTGGGTTCAATTCCGGCGGCTTTTTCCATTACTACGTCGGAATACATCATAATCAGGCGGCGGTAAGCATCATACACAAAGCGGGCATCTCCCGTTTTGGCAATCATACCCGGGATAGTTTCTTCCGTCAGACCGATATTCAAAATGGTTTCCATCATACCGGGCATAGAGGCGCGGGCGCCAGAGCGGACTGACACTAAAAGCGGATTTTTTTCGGAACCGAAAACTTTTTTGGTTTCGCGTTCAATTTTTTTGAGGTTGGCCTCTACGTCGGCTTTCAATGTTTTGGGATAGGAACGGTCGTGGTTCCAATAATAGGTACAAACTTCGGTAGTAATTGTAAAACCGGGAGGAACGGGCAGTTTTAACAGTCCGGCCATTTCGGCCAAATTGGCGCCCTTACCGCCCAATAATTCCTTCATTTTGCCATTGCCTTCGGCACGGCCTGCGCCAAAAGAGTAAATATATTTAGCGGGTTTTTTGAGAACGGCTTTCTTTACGGCTGTTTTTTTTACAGTCTTTTTAGCGGCAGGTTTTGCAGCCGCTTTCTTGACGGTTTTCTTTACCATATATGGTCGTTTCTCCCTTATATTAAAATAACAGTGTAACGGGGCTTGCCCGTTTTAATTTCCTATATTGTAATACATTTTCCATAGAAAACAAAATTTTTTTCTACATATCCACTTTTTGTTATAATTAGGAAACGTGTGTAAAGGGGGAAAAGATGAATAAAAAAGGACTCAGTTTATTTGCAATGCTGGGCATTTTGCTATTAGTGGCTGTGGCGGCCTGCATTGTGTTTAAGGATACTGTTCCTGTAAATCTGGAAGAACTGGCCCAACGGCCAGACAGTACGATTCAGGCCGGCCTTTTAACAGCCGGAATACCGAACGTAAAAGTATTGCCGATTCCCCAAGAGGTTTACGATTCTATACCCGCTAATTCCAGCCATAAAGAAATTTTTTTAGGTGATATTAAAAAAGTCCATTGGGTCAGTTTGCGCGGTTGCCCTTATGCGGCAGCCTTTCGGGAAGCCGTGGAAAGAACACTGAAAAAATATCCCTCAGCCTATCAAAATACAATGGAGTGGACCAGTGGTACAAGATGGATCAAGTGCGCCCCCGGATACAAAACCTGCCCGGAGATGTGGTTGGTAAATAATTGTATGGAGTTGTGCATTATAAACCCGCAAAAACGCCAAATCGTAGCCTTGCAGCAAAGAAATGGCAAACAAGCCGCGGCACTGTTGGAAAAATTAAAAGATTGGTAAAAAATAAAAGTCCTGTTTTTTAATGGGGCTTTTATTTTTTCTGGGCCTTATTCTTTAAATACTCTCCGTGAAAGCCGTAGGACATTTGCACGGTTCGGCCGATAGATTCAATCTTACCGGCAATGCAGTAGCGGCACTTTTCAGGGGTATCTCCCGTACAGATTTTTCCGGGATACAGTTCATACATTTTGCGGGGTTCGCCCTCGGTAACATTGGGCATCACCACATTGGCCCCGCTCTGCAAAGCCAAAAGGCGGCCTTGCGGGTGGAGTGTTTCCATAGCCGTGGTGGCCGGGATATTGATGTCCGGCAGTAACAGGCGCATTATAGCCATCATTTTAAGGGCTAACTCAAAATGACCGTTTGTCGTTTCATTTGCTAACGGGGTGTGGGGGTGGGGGATAAAAGGTCCGATTCCCGCCATATCCACAGGAATTTGCTTAAAAAACAGCAAATCGTCCGCTAAACTTTCCATTGTTTGCCCCGGCAGTCCCACCAGCGACCCTGAGCCGACCTCGTAGCCGAGAGCCTTTAAATCGGTTAAACAGCGGGCGCGGTTTAACCAACTCATTTGCGGGTCCAATTTTTCGTAAAGGACTTTATCGGTGGTTTCTATGCGCAAAAGATATCTGTCGGCCCCAGCCTGGCGGTACAGGGCATATTCTTCGCGCGTTTTTTCGCCCAAACTTAATGTAACCGCTAAACCCATTTTTTTAATTTGACGGACAATATCCGCCATTTTATCGGCGGAGAACCACCCGTCTTCCCCAGATTGGAGCACTACTGTTTTATAGCCGTAGCCTGCGGCTTTTTCAGCCAATTTTACGATTTCCTGCGGGGATAAGCGGTATCGTTTGGCTTGTAAATTGGAGCGGCGGATACCGCAATACATACAGTCGTTTTTGCAATAATTGGAAAATTCAATAAGTCCGCGCAAATAGACCTCATCTCCCACGAATTGGCGGCGGACCTCGTCGGCTGCCTGAAAAAGCGCGCGCGCATCCGGGAGCGACAAGAGCACAATAATTTCCTCTTTCGTAAGCGTATGAGTGGCCTTTGCCTTGGCTAAAATTTCCGTTTCAGCAACCATATATTAAAGTATATCAAATTGAAAAAACAGGCCAAAAGACCTATTTTTAGGTAGGTCTGCCCGTCGGGGTGGAGTAGGCCCAAAAAGTTCCGTCGGTTAGGCCCAATGACCCTGTTAATTCTCCGTCGTAAACAATATTATATAAGTATAATCTACCGCGGAGGAGGCGCAAAAATGAACACTTTAACCCAAAAAACAAAGCAAGACCACCTGCTTAAAAAACAGCGCCTGGACCGGGAGTTTTCCTGGATTAGCCGCGAATTTAAAGATATGCTTACTTCCAGTGATGTAAAACTGGACAATGTGGAACTATATACGGCCTTGTTTCTGGGCTTTGCACAATAAACTTTAAAAACCTCCTACAAGAACACCCTGCGCCCGCAACTTCTCCTGCGGGCGCTCTTGTATGTAAGGCCTATATTTTGGATAGGTCTTTTGACCCTTGAAGGGGAAAAAAGAAATTTATATATTATCAAAAGGAGGTAGTGGATATATGAAAATGCCAATTTTAGTAGGGGGAACTTTGTGCCTTTTATGTGTGGTTCCGGCTTCCGCACAGGAGACAAGTGTTGTCAAAGGAGCAAAAGAAGGTTCGCAAATAGTGGAACAAGTTATCGGACAAGCCAGCAAAGATGTGCCAGGCCTTAAAGGACTGTCTAAGGTTACGGGTATTCCCTCGGCGCACCTCCCAACGGGCATTATTCCTACGGTTCCAACTGTTTCCGTGCCGGCTACCCCTGTGGGGAAAACTCCACAGACTAATGTTACCATAAATTCTCCTGCCGTTTCGTCCCAGCAACAACAGATTTCTACTGCCGTTGATAATTTAGTGGCCAATGTCAAAACCCCATTAAAAACATTGCAAGAAACGGACGACCTCCTTGCCAAAGAGAATTTTTCAGCCGCAGATGCAAAAGAGGTGCTATACCAAATTTTTGAGGTTTCACGCATGCCTTCTGCCCAAGAATACTTGCTGTTAAAAGATCTTCCGGTTTTGGCAATACAGAAAGGTGTTAAATTAACCGCGGATCAGACCTACCTGGCACAAGAATTATATAGAACTATTTTGGTGTGCTATAAGGGGAGCGTTTCTTTGGAGGAACAGGCAGACTTGATGGCTTGGGGGAAAACAATGTCCGCCATCAGCAATTTAGGTTTTTTTGGCACCACAAAAGATGTGCCTATGTTGATGAGTATTTACCAAAAAGCACCGGAATCTGTAAAATCGGTTACGGGTATTGCCATTGTGCGCGCTATGCTTAAACTGAAAGCATACAAACAGTTACGTTCTTTTAAAGGGGCGTCTTCTTTGCCGGCGGAGTTTGTAGAAGGAGTAAATAACTGGCTTGCCAAAAATGGCTTGGGCGAATATGTGTTGCCGCAAGCGACAGGGAAGATGAATACTTTATCCAAAGATGCTTACCGGCTATTGAACTATTATAGTTATTATAGTGTAAAGCATACATTCCCAGGGGAAACAACTACCGCTGATTGGCTGAATTTATCTTTTTCCGCCCCCAGAATCAATACAGTTGTACAAGGAAAAAATAATAACAATGCCGCCTTGGTTGCAGAGTTGCGCAATTGGATGATTGCCCATAACGGTAAATTTCCGCGGTCCGCTATTTATAGAGATGGAAAGCTGATTCGCGGGGAGCAGAGAACGCCGGAGGAATTAACTGAGGTTAATTTGGCTTTCCGTGTGCACAAAGCTTTACAACGTGCACAGGACTCCAATGATATTTGGATCAAACAGTTGCAAGATTTAAAGGGTGGCCCTATTAAAAAACACCTGACACCGCAGGAAAAGCTCCAGTCCGTACGGAAGTGGATGGACGAACACGACGGAATATGGCCTGGAAATGCTTATGACAATAAGGAAGCGATTAATTTAGCACAAAATGTTGACAATTATTTGAAAACAGTACCTGCCGATGACCCCATAGCCAAAGAGTTATTGGCACTGAAAGAGCAGGGGCAAAAAGTGCGCCGTCAACAACTGGCAGAAACTTCCCAAGAGAGAGCGGAGGAAGCGCGCCGTCAAAAACAGTTGAAAGCCGAAGAACAGTATCAACAACAGTTAGTGCGTGACCAACAAACCTATGACAATTTGGTCCTTTGGATGAGAAATCATAACGGGACATTTCCAACCATTGCTTCTGCTGATGCAGAAGAGTCCGGTTTGGCCCGTGCCGTTTCCGGGGTTAAACAACGCAATGCTGGTTTGAGGGATAGTATAATTCGCCTTAAGGAAAATGCTACTCCCCGGGAAAAAGCCACACCCAAAGAAGATCCCGCTCAGGAGAAAGCAAGGTTAGAACGCTTGGCAGAAATTTCTCGTCAGCAACAACAGGAACGGTTTGAGCGTGGCCAAAAAATTTATGACGAAACCATCTTTTGGTTAGAGACCCATAACGGAAGATTGCCTTCATCTGCTTCCACTGATAAAGGAGAACGTCGTTTGGCTGGGGTTATTAGTTACTACAAATCATATAATCATAATTTGGCGGATCTTTATGAAGACGCCAAACTATGGGCTGCAGTCAAGAGAAAGTTAGGCTATGGAACCTCACGTTGGTTGGCATCGGGTAACCCTGACAAGACGATGCAAGAGGCCTATGAGGAAATAATGAAAAAAATGGAAACTCGTTCGCCTTCGGACAACCCTGTGCTAAAAGAAATATGGTCCTTATATTACCAGGGGAAAATTGATAATCTCAAGCGGAAGTTGGAAGTTTATGTGAGTTATCTTCTTTTAGGTTATGAGGATACTTATAAAGACCTGATGAAACCAGATGTGCCTGCTGGAATACAAGCCGAAGCCAAACGCTTGGTGGAGGAAGCACAAACGGCTGTCCAGCAATCAACTTTGCGTAAAATGCAGGACTATTTGGCAGATTCCAATCATCTGTGGCCTTATCGTACGGGGAGTGGAGAGAATGGAATAAAACTGTACAACTTCTTGACTGGCAGTAATGTTCCCAATGACATAAAGCAGCAAGCTATAAGTTTGAAAGAAGAGGGCCTTTCTCGTGTTGTCCCCGCGTTAAAAAGTTGGTTGAAAACACATAGCACGTGGCCGAGTTACAGTGATAGTAGTGAGAGAGAGTTGGCTACGGCTATTGATTTACTGACAAGGGACCCGGACTTGAAATTGACACCGGAGGCAGCGGAGATTGAGCGCTTATACAAAAAACAAAATAGCACACTGGAAAAAATAAAGAAATGGTGCCAATCTTTCTTTAACAAATAGTTGTTTTAGTGCCCGTAACTTCTCTTGCGGGCACTCTTTTTATATAATAACATTATGTTAAAAGATGTCTTTATTTATACGCTTAAATGCCTACTCTATTTTTGGTGTCCGTTTGGACGCGCCAGCCGCAAGGAATATGCTTACTACAATAATACCACGCTGGTTTTGGCTTTGTTGGTAGTTGCGGCTATAAAGTACCTGCCCCCTCATAAGTTGGAGTGGTTGTATGCGTTTGCAAATGAATTTAAGGTCGCGCTGTGTTGTGCTTGTGCCGTAGTGGTTTTGGCTTCGTATAGCGTACTGGTGCGCCGCGGGCACGACTTGGGGTATAATTGGTTTTCTACGCTTTTCCGCTCATCAGAGTGTATGATGTTCAAAGGCTGGCAGTTTAACCGCCGGTTGTTTAAAGAAGAAGGCTCCCCTTTGCCCAACGAATACGGTCCCGCGCCCGAAGAAAATCGGTAAACCTTCCCCAAGGCCCGGATAATTTGTTCTCATTCGTCTGTGTTTTACGGCTTAAAGGGGGGATAGTTTTTGCTACAATATATTATGCAAATCATTTTAGATGGGTTAAAATACTCGCTTAAATGCATGGCCCTCTTCTGGTGCCCGTTCGGCCGTGCCAGCCGCATAGAATACGTTTACAGCCACCGGGCCCCGGCGTTTGTGGCTTTTACTGCTATTATCATTATGCTGTTCTTGCCACCCCATAAGTTGGAGCAGGCGTTGGCGTTGATAAATGAATACCAAGTTGCCCTGTACAGCGTGTGTGCCGTAATGTTTGTGGGGTCGTGGACCCTGCAGGTACGCCGCGGGCACGATTTGGGGTATAGTGGATTTGCTACCCTGCGGCGCACTTTTAATTATTGGAAAGGTAGCAACTGGCAGTTTTATGACCGGTTAATGTCGGAAGAAGGCTCCCCTTTCCCCAATGAATACGGTCCCGCACCCGAAGAAAACAAGTAGCCCTTTCCTAAATACAAATCAATTTGCTATAATTAAACTGTACTTTAAGTAAGTATAAATTAACAATAGGAGAAGGCCCTTACTCCGGCTCGGTACTCTTTCGGATAAAGAGTGCTTGGTCGCGCAGCAAACGGTCTAAGTGTACAAAAAAATGGTACTTTCCATGCAAGACAGAAAAGACATCATCAGCAAATTCCAATCCAGCGCCAACGATACCGGCTCTGCCGCTGTCCAAATCGCGCTCATTACGGAACGCATCCAATATATTTCTAACCACCTCAAAGCCAACCCGAAAGATTTTGCGGGCGAAAGAGGCCTTAACAAATTGGTCGGCCAGCGCAAACGCTTGCTCGCTTATTTGAAGAAATCTGACTTTGAAAGATATCAAAAAGTTACCCAGGAACTTAAATTAAGAAAATAACTTTTATTATGCAAAATTTCAACCACAAATTTGATATTCAAGAAGTGGAAGTTACCGTCGGCAGCCAAACGATTAAACTTCAAACGGGTTTAATCGCCAAGCAGTCTGACGGCGCAGTCGTAGCCACTATGGGTGAAACTATGGTTTTGGCGACGGCTGTTTCCACCAAAGAGCAAAAACCGGGTATTTCCGATTTTACTCCTCTTACCGTCAATTATAAAGAAAGAACCTACGCCGCGGGCAAAATCCCCGGCGGTTTTTTCAAACGCGAAGGCCGCGCCAGCAAGAAAGAAACGCTGTCTTCCCGCATTATTGACCGCACCATCCGCCCTATTTTCCCCGAAGGTTTCGCTTGCGAAACCAACGTAACGGCTATGGTTATTTCCAGCGACGAAAAACACGATGCGGATGTTTTGTCCGTATTGGCTTCCTCCGCTGCGTTAGTTATTTCCAGCATCCCGTTTAACGAGCCTGTCGCCGCTGTGCGCATTGGCCGCAAAGACGGAAACTACATCGTCAACCCCACCAAAGAAGAACAAGAAACCTGCGATATGGACCTGGTAATTGCCGGTTCTGCGCAAGGCTTATTAATGGTGGAAGGCGGCGCCAAAGAAGTGGAAGAAGACGCCATCATCAAAGCGATGGAAGTTGCCAAGCCGGAAATTGACAAAATGTGTGCCGTGCAGTTAAAACTGCGCGAATTGGCCGGCAAGCCGAAATTTGAATACGTCGTGGAAAAACTGCCGCAGGAAGTGGCGGACCTCGCCAACGGCAAATTCCGCGAAGAAGCCAAAAAGATTTTGCACGCGTTTTCCGATAAGCAAACCCGCGATACGCAGGTTGCCCAGTTGAAGGCCTCTTTCACCGAAGAGTTGGCTCCCAACTACGGCGATAATGCCGCCACCTATGCGGGTATTGCGTTGGAAAATATTATGTACGAAGAATCCCGCAACTTGGTGTTGCACGAAAACGTCCGCGTTGACGGCCGCAAACCCGACGAAATCAGACCTTTGAGTTCTATGGTCGGTTTGTTGCCCCGCGCCCACGGTTCCGCCCTGTTCACCCGCGGTCAAACCCAATCTTTGGCAGTAGCCACCTTGGGCACGCCTGATGACCAACAAATGGTGGAAGGTTTGGACGACACCACTTACGAACGCTTTATGTTGCACTACAACTTCCCGGGTTTTGCTACCGGCGAATGCAAACCGGACCGCTCTCCGGGCCGCCGCGAAATCGGACACGGGGAACTTGCCCGCCGCGCTTTAATGCCGCTTATCCCGAGCGAAGAAGAATTCCCGTACACCATTCGCGTGGTTTCCGACATTATGGAATCTAACGGTTCCTCCTCTATGGCCAGCGTCTGCGGTGGTTCTTTGGCCCTGTTTGATGCGGGCGTGCCGATGAAATCGGCCTGCTCCGGTATTGCTATGGGTGCCATTTCGGGCGAAGGCAAATTTGTCGTGCTGTCCGATATTATGGGATTGGAAGACCACTTGGGCGATATGGACTTTAAACTCACGGGTTCCCGCAAAGGTATTACTGCCTTCCAAATGGACGTAAAACTTAAAACGGGTATTCCTCTTGATGTTTTGCGCCAGGCTATCTCCCAGGCTACCAAAGGCCGTATGTTCATTATGGACCATATGGAGAAAACGATTGCCGAACCGAAGAAGAACATTTCCCGCTTCGCGCCGATTATTTTCAAAATGAGAATCCCGGTGGACAAAATCGGTGCCTTGATTGGCCCCGGTGGCAAGAACATTAAACGCATTACGGAATCTACCGAAGCCAAGATTGACATTGCCGAAGACGGTACGGTAACTATTGCCGCCGCCAACAGCGACCGCTTGGACCAGGCCAAAGCCGAAATTGATATGATGACTGCCGAACCCGAAGTAAACAAAATTTACAAGGGTAAAGTAGTATCTATCCAGCCGTTTGGCGCGTTTGTGGAAATCTTGCCCGGTAAAGACGGCTTACTCCACATTTCCGAAATTGAAAAACACCGCATTAACAAGGTGGAAGACGTATTGAAACTCGGCGATATCGTTGAAGTGAAATGCGTTGAAATTGACAATAACGGAAAAGTAAGACTTTCCCGCAAAGCCTTGCTTAAATAGTTTCAGTTGTTGTATATAAAAAAGCCCCGGAGCCTAACCCGCCCCGGGGTTTTTGTGTAAAAAGTCTATGTTTGGCTCTTTTTCTGCTTAACCGGTTATTTGCTTTTTCCTGTGAGGACACAGCCTGCCGCCCAAAATAGCCGTCATATGTGATAGCAAGCCTTGCACACCTGTCTTATTAAAAATATGAAAAATTTAGGGGGAAACTGGCAGGTGTTTGCAACGCGTTGTGACTTTTTGTTTTTGCGCCACGACGGTGTTTATGAGGGCGTTTGAGAGGACAGAAATGCGTTGGTTAGCCGTTTCACAGGACGAAAATGTATCGTGCCTTCCGGTAAAAATAATACTTTTTGTTTCAAGTGCTTCAAAATTATGTAAAATAGAATAAAGTAGTTTTGGGATTACTTACGAAACCGAGGTCATCTTGATTTATGAAAAAAACAGTAACTAAAAAAGCGGCTTCCAAAGTGGCTGCTAAAAAGCCCGCCGTCAAAGAATCTCCGATTTTAAAAGACGTAAAACAACTGTACGGTTTTATGAAGGACAATAACCTGGACACCATTGAATACGACCAGAAAGGCCTGTATTTGCGCTTGGTGAAAGCCAAACCCGCCGTGGTGCCGGTACCTGTCAATGTGGGCGGAGCCATTTCCGCTTCCGGCGCACACGCGGCCGTCCCTGTGCAGGAGCAATACAAAGAAGTGATTAAATCTTCCTTAATGGGTATCTTCTTCCGCGGATCCACCCCGTCGGCTCCGCCTTTTATTAAAGAAGGCGCACGCGTGGAAAAGGGTGATGTTATCTGCCTGATTGAAGCGATGAAGGTGTTTAACGAGATGCGCGCAGAATTTCCTTGCGTTATTAAGAAAGTGCTGGTAGAAAACGGCAAACCGGTTAAACAAGGCGATGCTTTGTTTGCCATTGAACGGGTGTAAATATGACACCGCTGCAAGAGAATATTCAAATTGCCGCTACCCGTATGAGTGAATATTTGGCGGAGCACAAAACGGCTACATCGTGGCAATTAAAATTAATGTTGCGCGTGTCCAGTTCGGTGTTGTTTTTAGCCTTGGGCGTGCTTTACGGACAGGGGAAAATATCCTTAGTGGCGGACGGTATTAATTACCACGTCATTTGGGGGAGCAACCCCGAACCGCAAGCCCCGGTGCCGCCTACACCGCCTTTGCAAGAAAATATGTAGTTTTTACAGCCCCCGCGTAAGCGGGGGTTTCTGCTTTTAAGGCCGCCCTCTCCATAATTTTTTTGTCAATGGGCAGTGTAGGGTTTTATCTTGGAAAATCAGCCCAAAAAAGGTAAAATATCTCTATATGCAAAAGCGTTATTATTACACCCCTAAAAAATCCAAAAAACGTACTAAAAAAACGAATTCTACGGTTTGGATGCGCACGGTATTTTATATTTTAACGGGCGCGCTGACGCTGTGGCTCTTTTGCATTTTATGGTTTAACATTTCCAACGGCGCGGCGGGTCAGGCAGTCGCCAAACAACTGTACCAAATGTTGGGGCAGTCGGCGGGATTGATACCGCTTTTTCTGGGATATTGGCTCGTGCAGACGGTGCGCAAAAAAAGCGCGTCTTTTCTGTTTTTTATTATTGGTTCGTCGGTAACCTTGGCGGCCTTTTCCTGTTTTTTAACCCTTTTAAGACTCGTTTTCAAGGATTCCCTTATTTCCGGCGGACACGTTGGCGAGAGCCTTTTTACGGCCTTGCAGGGAGTGTCCGGCGTGGCGGGCGCGGCGGTGTTTTCGCTTGCGTTTATTTTGGTTGGCATTCACTTGCTTTTTGCAATTCCGTGGGCGGTGGTGTTGCAAAAAACGGGTGAGTTTATCCGCAACGATTTTAACGGTTGGATGGAAGCCCGTGCCGAACTTAAAGAAAAAGTGCGCGAGGGTAAGGCCGAACTTAATGAAAAGCCCTCTAAATCCACCTCTTCCCGCCCGGTAGCGGAGGAAATCCACGAAGTGCCGGAAATTCACCGTTCAAAACCCGAAATCCGCCGTCCGGTGGCCGAACCCGTCCACTTACCGCGGCGCGAGGAAATTTCGTCCGCCCATTTACAACAAGAAGAAACTTCCAATGCTCCTACGGATGAAAACGGCGAAGTAAAAAAATTTGACCCCAAAACCTTTAAACTTCCGCCGCTTGATTTGCTAAATGACCCGTCCGGAGACGGTATCGTCGGTCCTACTGATGATGAAATCGCCCAGGCCACCCGCCGCTTGGAAGACACCTTAAAAAGTTTTGATATCCGCGCCACGGTTACCGGGGTATCTCCGGGCCCGGTGGTTACCCGTTACGAAATCAAGCCCGACCCGGGCGTAACGATTGCTTCTATCACGGCCCGCACCCAGGATATTCAGGCCAGTATGGAGGCCCGTTCCGTGCGTGTCCAGGCGCCTATTCCGGGGAAAAATGCCGTTGGTTTTGAAATCCCCAACGAACGCCCGGTAATGGTTACAATGAAGGAAATTTTGCAATCTTCCGTGTATGCCAATTCCAAGGCGGTCCTGCCGATTGCTTTGGGCCGCTATGCCGACGGCGAACCTGCCGGTTCCGTGGCGGAAAAGTGGCCGCATATTTTGATTGCAGGGGCCACTAACAGCGGTAAGTCTATTTGTCTGCATACGATTATTATGTCCCTGATTTACAAGCATACCCCCGACGAAATCAAATTTCTAATGATTGACCCCAAGCGCGTGGAACTGACTCTTTATGAGGGAATTCCTTACCTGTATGACCCCAAAACGTCGTGCGACGATGTGGATGTGGTTACCGATGCCAACGGGGCTGCAAAATCCTTGCAAATGCTGGTAAAGGTAATGGAAAAGAGATTGTCCATTATGCAGTTAGCCAAGGTGAAAAACATTGAGGGTTACAACCAATGGGCTAAGCAAAATAATGAAGAAAAGATGTTCTACATCTTTGTTATTATTGACGAAATGGCCGATTTGATGCTCCAAACCAAGGCATCTATTGAGGATTCCGTACAGCGTTTGGCGCAAATGGGCCGCGCGTTGGGGATTCACTTAATCCTTTGCACACAGCGTCCGTCCGTTAAGGTTATTACGGGTATTATTAAAGCAAACCTGCCTTCGCGTATTGCTTTGCAGGTGGCCTCTGGTATTGATTCCAAGGTGATTTTGGATGCCACGGGGGCGGAAGATTTGCTCGGCCGCGGGGATATGTTGTATCAAAGCACATCGGACAAAACGCCGTTCCGTATTCAGGGGGCCTATGTGTCCGAAAAGGAAATTAAAGCGGTGGCTGATTTCCTGCGCGCACAAGGCGGGCCGGATTATCCGGTACAAATTGTGGCGGAGCAAAACCCGCACCAACGTCCGCAGGACGGACTTGGCACCAGCCCCGAGGAATTATTGCAGGCGCTTAACCTTATTAAAGAGCGCCGCCGCGTGTCGCAAGATTTGCTCAAAGCGCACTTTGGTTCCTCCGCACGCGCGACCAATATGTTAAGCGTGTTGGAAATGAAGGGCTATATTTCCAAGCCGGAAGGCTCTAACCGCTGGGAAATCCATTATGAAATGATTGACCAGGCCATTGAGGACTTAAACAGTTTACCATATGATAAAAACTATCAGGAAGAAACGTATGAAACAGTCTATAAATAAAGTAATTTTTCCGTTTATTTCGGCATTGATTTTAGCGGCTTGCGGCGGTTCCGCGCCCGAAGAACCTGTTGCACCCGCCCCAGAACCGGCGGCTCCGCAAGTGGTTACTCCGGCGCCTAAAACCGTACAAAAACCCAAAGCACCTGTTAAAAAAACTGCTCCGGCCCCCAAAACTACGTTAAATGCAGCCGAATTAACCGCTCGTTTAAAACAATGGGATAAAAAATTAGCCACCTTGGAAACATCCTTTGCCCAAAACACTTCTTACGATGGGGTAGAGGTTAGCCGTTCTATGGGCAAACTGTTTTATGACCGCGCCCAAAACCGCCTTCGCTTGGATACAACTAGCCCGGAGGGCGATTTGGAACAGACTGCCATTACGGATAAAAAAGATATCGTTATTTTGGACGAAGCGGGTAATATGGTTACTACACTTTCCTGGGCCGATTGGCAGCAGGGCCAACCCAATCAGGCGCTCTTTGATTTTGGCAATTATACCGCTTTGGTGGAACGCCACAATGCCACCGTAAAAAGCCAGACCGACAAAGAAGCCGTTTTGCTTTTAACACCCAAAGAGGGGGAAGAATATCAACTTTTGCTGACTTTAACGGCTCCGGATTATTTTCCGCAGGTGCTTGCTATAACATCTGACTTAATGACGACAAAAGCCGTCCTGAAACAAATTCAAAAAAACCAACCGCTGCCTGCGGCGGTGTTTGGAGGATTTAAAAAATGATGACATTAGCCAATAAAATTACGCTTATGCGTGCCGCGCTGTCTATTGTAATGTTTCTGTTTATTTTACTTCCGTACGGGTGGGCCCGTATTACAGCCACGCTGATTTTCATTTTGGCAGCCAGTACGGACTGGGTGGACGGAAAAATAGCCCGCCAAACCAACACAATCACTCCATTTGGCGCGATTGTGGATCCGTTTGTAGATAAAATTTTGGTTGCGGCAGCGTTCTTTGCCTTTGTGGGCATTAAGGAATTGGATGTGCCGATTTGGGCGGTATTCTTTATTTTGTTACGCGAATTGATGATTTCCACCTTGCGTGTGATTGCCGCCTTGGAAGGCAAGGTAATGGCCGCAGAACGCTGGGGAAAGTTTAAAACCGTTATTCAAATGACTGCTATCGGGACTATTTTCTTTGTGTTGGATGTTTATCATTTGTCCCATTTAGTGTCCGGTTCGGCACAGGAGTTCTTTCAAATAACTTTTTTAACACTCCAAAAGGTCCCCTATGCCATTACGGCCATCGCGGCGGTAATTACTTGGATTAGTGCAGTTTCATATTTAAAAAACAACTGGGATTTGCTTAAAAAATCGTGGAGTCTGCCCGTATGCAAATAATCTGGCGCGCCTTAGCCACGGGGCTGTTTGTCAGTTATCTGCCGCCACTGGTGTTTAAATACAAAAAAAATACAGGGGCGGGCTTTTTAGGTACTTTATGGGGAATTCCTTTGGTGCTGTGCTTTCCGCAGGATTCTATGCTCTATATGGTGTGTATGCTGGCCTTTTGGGCAGTTGCCGTATGGGTCTGTAAAAAAGTACAATTTAAAGGATTCACAGGCCACGATAATCCTAAAATTGTAATAGACGAAATGGCCGGATATATTACGGCTATGGCGTTTTTACCGCGGACCTGGCCGTATTTGTTGGCGGCTTTTATATTGTTCCGGACGTTTGACACACTAAAACCGTGGCTTGTTAAGACCTTTGATAAAATGGAAAATGCCTTCGGTGTGGTGTTTGATGATGTGGCCGCCGGGCTAATGTCCAATATACTCGTGCAGATTTTTATTATATTAGTAGTAAACAGGTAATAAGGAGATAAAAAATGGATTTTTCCAATATGACAAACTTACGCGAACTTTTGGCAGCGGGCGGCCCGATTTTAATTCTACTGCTCTTGCTGTCCGTTTATTCTATTTCTATTATTTTGGAACGCTTTTTTAAGTTGCGCTCTACGGTTTCCCTTTCCCGCAAGTTAATGGCGTATTGCCGCCACCCGCTCCGCTCGGAAAATTACCAAAAGGTGGAAGATGCCTGCCGTAAAGAGGTTGTTAAAAATACACCTGCGGCCGCGCTTATTTTGCGTCTGGTGCAGGAGCGCAACCGCCCGCAAGCCGAATTGGAAAAAATCGCGGACAGCGTGATTGATTGGGAAGTTACCAAATTACAGCGCCGCCTGACTATTTTGGGCACTTTGGGCAGTATTACGCCCTTTATCGGCTTGTTCGGCACGGTTATTGGCGTTATGCACGCATTTAAAGATTTAGCCGCCAATACTGCCACCAGTGCCGGAGCCTCCGTCGTGGCCGCCGGTATCGCCGAAGCGTTGGTCAACACCGCCGCCGGGCTTTTTGTGGCTGTTCCTGCGGTAATTGCCTATAACTATTATTTGTCCAAAACCAATTACTTTGCCAAGGAACTTGAAAATATCGCCGACGAAATTATTTACCGCCGCGGCGACGTGGAAGAATTTTAACCTATGCGCACACACAAAAACAGAACCGTAATGGCGGAAATCAATATGGTGCCGTTTATTGACATCACCTTGATTTTGCTGATTATTTTTATGGTAATGAGTCCGATGTTGGTGCAAATGCAAATGACGGTGGATTTGCCTAAATCCAAGGCCATTAACACGCAGGCGGAGGACGATGTCATCCGTATAGAAGTTACGCGCGACGGCACCATTACCGTAATGAATAAAAAACTGACCCTTAAAAATTTAGAGCGCGAGTTGATTTTGCGCTTGGGTAAAGCAAATAAAAAGACGATTCTCGTCCAGGCAGATAAAGACGTACCGATACAGCAAGTAGTGGACGTTTTTGACGTTGCCAAGAAATTAGGTGCGGCCAAGTTGGGAATCGGGGTGCTTTCTAAAAACTGATGAACCGTTATTTTGCTATTTCCAGCGGACTGCACATTCTGGCCGCTTTATTCTTACTTTTGCTATTGGCTCCTTCGGCTAAGAAGGCGTCCGCTACTTATACGATTGATTTTATCGGTAGCGGCAAGGTGGTGGCCACCACGGGGCAGGAAGCCTCCGCGCCCAAGGCTCCCAAAGCCGCCGTGCAAGCCCCGGCAGTAGCCAAAGAAGCCCAACCCAAAGCAGAACCTGCCAAAACGGCTAAAAAGGCGTATGCCTCCAAGAGCGAAATTACCGCTAAAAAGCAACCTGCAAAAAAGGCGAAGCCTTCCGCACCGCTAGCCGCGCCCAGCGTATTGGACGAATCCCAAGCGGGGGGGCAATCGGCAGAATCTGCCGAAGCCGCCAAAGAAGGCCAATTTGCCGGCGGTAATATTCAAACCGATTTTGCCAATTTCCCTTATCCTTGGTACATTACCCAGGTAAGAAATTCCCTTTGGATTGAGTGGGAAAAACGCCGCCCCGCAGGCAATACGTTATCGGCATTAGTATCTTTTGCTATTGCGCGCGACGGCAAGATTAAAAATTTACAGGTAGAACGCAAATCCGGCGATGACACTTTTGACTTTGCTGCATCTTCCGCCGTAATTAATGCAGGCCCCTTTGCGCCGCTGCCGATGTATTACGAAAAAGACGAACTCACCGTAAGTGTGGAGTTCAAACAGGAGAAATAATATGAACGGATGGCAGCGTTTTGCGGTGCTTATTATTTGTTGTTTTGCGATAATGATTTTATATCCCGATTTCGGTGCTTCGGGCTGGACGTTTATCGGGATGATAATAGCTATGTGGACGGGGGTAATCCTTATTTTGTCTGTTGTGTCCAACCTCTTTGGCCTGTACAAGTGGGAAAGTTTAAATAAACTGATTTTCTTTGTGCTTACCTGTGCGATTATGTATTCCTTGTTGTGGTATTTCCCGCAGGAAGATAAAGTTACACCGGTTAATAAAATTAAATATGGCGAATTTCCTACCAAGGCCGATATTGACCGTGGCTTAAAACGCTTTACCTTTAATTTTGATTTCGTCCGCCGCAATGCCAAGAGAAAGGAAAATTTTACCAACCAGGATATAGACGAAAAGGCCATTAAAAAGGAAATTAAAAAGAAGGTTTCCCAAAAAACGGATGAATTAGTAGAAAAACTGGATATTCAGGTGGACTAACGTATGAAGAATACCATTTTAATTACGGGCGGAAACGGTTTTATTGGACGGGCGTTGACGGATAAACTCCTGCAAGAGGGGTACAATGTCCGTATTGTTACCCGCCGGACCCCTAAACAACAACCGGCAAACCCGGCAGTAACACTGGTGCAGGCCGATTATAATGATGTGCAATCTTTGGAAAAGGCCTTGTCGGGCTGTGTGGGCGTGTTCCACTTGGCGGCGGCCATTTTCGGCTTTAACCGCGCGGATTTTGAGCAGGCCAATGTAATTGCCACGCAAAATGTGGTATCTGCCGTAAACAATACGCCGGAAATAAAAACCTTTGTACACGTTTCCAGTTTGGCGGCCAGCGGCTTTGCCACGGATACGGACCACCCTCGCACGGAGGATATGGCGCCGAAACCCGTATCCGATTACGGCATTACCAAACTGGGGGGAGAAAAAGCCGTTAAAACGCTCCGCCCGGGCGTAAAATGGACGATTATCCGCCCTCCGATTGTCTATGGCAAGAACGATTCCGGTGTGTCCAAAATCGCATTGTGGGTCAAACGCGGTCTTATGGTAAATACTTCGGGCAACGGATATTTTAGTTTTGTGCACGTTTCCGACTTGGTGGAAGCCCTTTGGCAAGCGTTTATCCGCCCGGAAACAGATAAAGAAACCTATTTTATTACAGAAGAAGCGGTTTACTCGTGGGATTATTTTATTACGCAAATGGCCCGCGCGATGAATTGCCACAAGCCTTTTATGCCCTCGGCCCCCAAATGGATGATGCGTCTGGCGGCGTGGGTGTATGAAGTGGCGGCCCGGGTTACGGGCGCGCAGCCTGCCTTAAATTATGACAAGGTAACCGAAGCCACTATCCCCGGACATTGGATTTGCTCGGGCAAAAAGTGGCACACGCTGACTGGGCAGAAGTTTACCCCATTGGCAGAAGGCCTAAAAAAGAGTTTTTAATTTTGTCTTGCAGATGTAAATGGTATAGGTAAAAAATAATGTCTGCGGATAAATTAAGAAAAGTTTGTAAAATTTTGTTATAATATAGAGGTTGACGGTAATATTACCGACGGCACAAATTTTGGAGAGGTGGCTGAGAGGCCGAAAGCGGCGGTTTGCTAAACCGTTATACGGGTTAATTCCCGTATCGAGGGTTCGAATCCCTCCCTCTCCGTAGAAATTTAAAACCCTTGCGCGAGCAGGGGTTTTTAGTTTTTAGGAGAGTTTGCACATACCCACTATTTGGTGTATCGTCTGGATTTGAAACTCGCAATATTGTTTGAGTTTAAGGCCACCCTAGGCCGAAAGGCGAACCCTGCGCGAGGGCGGCCCGGGCAAAATTTCCGTCAGTTATACAGGGCATATCTCTATTGTTGCTTCCTAAAACACATTTATTCCTTGTTTTAGTTGGTTGTCCGGATACCTTTCTCGCGCTCCGCGCAGGTCTCCCTTCCCTCACTCTTAGCATAAACGGGTTTTCGTTTGAAAACTCCTTCTTCTCCAAAAAATTCTTTACTTTTCAAATAGATCAAGAGCCAGGTGAATTTCTCCTGTTTCTCGGGCATTTAGTTTGTTATACGGTCGTTATCGGTTGCCATTGTCGTTATTCCCGAGGGTGTACAGTCGGGAATCTGTTGTTATTAAAAATGAGGTTATATCTTAGCCGTATGCAAGAGGAAAGGTCAAATAAGAGGTCATCCAGAACTGGTGGCCCGCAGGGTTTTCAGAATCTACTTTTTGGCTTTTTTTTCGTTGTTGTTTAGCCGTTCTTTTTAAAGG
>NZ_DBMCTG010000008.1:0-77771 GCF_056976295.1 Candidatus Avelusimicrobium sp. | reverse complement strand
TCCGAGAATCTTAACCCATATTTAAACCACAAATACACTTTCTTCCAAAAACAAGGATAGTCTGTTTTCTTGCAATACTGCTCGTATTTTAATGATAAAACAAGCAACTCGGAGGATGTTAACCCTGGGCCGATTGTTAGTGATATTTTATTTGTTAGTTTGTCGTAATATTCGCAAAAGTGCAAATATTCTGTGTGCAAAATTCTTTTTTCCTGTTGTAAATTTGCCAAATTGTTTTTTGTGTTTAGCATGGTGGTAATTTGGGTTATCAAACTAGGCATTTTTTGCCAAATTTCGCTATCTTTTTGTGGTGCAAGTTCCCATTCAGTAAGAGCGTCTGGTAAAGGTCGGATTTTCTGCTCTTTAATAAAATCTTGCTTATTTTGCGAGTTTCCTAAGTATGCGGACACAAAATCAATACCATATTTTTGGAGTTTTTCCTGTATATTAGCGGTGGCAGTATTATTGTTAGACACTACAGCAACTGTTTCTCCTCGCATAACGGCATTAGCTAGGATATTTAAAATTGTTTGGGTTTTTCCTGTTCCAGGAGGGCCCTGTATGACACTAATTGTATGTTTAAATGCTGTTTCTACCGCCTTTTTTTGTGACGAATTAAAACCGAAGGGAAATATAGTTAAAGGCAAAGGTTTGATGTTTTTATCGTACGTCCCTGCTAAATAAACGGCCAGACAAGAATTCTCTGGTATAAAATCAATTCTGTTATAGTGTTGCTCTAAAATATTGGTTCCATCCTCTGTGCGGATTCCAACATGCTTGGCAATTTCTTTCAAATATAGAAAACATTTGTTGAGAGATGCATCGGATAGAGCGGATTTTATAACCCGTATATTCCGACGATGATATAGGTAAGGTTTTGGATCATTGGTAAAAACAATCTTTACTTTAGAGCCGACAAATTCCATAGACCGAATTTGTTTGGTCTTATCCTCACCTTTAATCATAATGATTGCATTATGTAATGCCATATGAATATACTATACTATATTTATTACATGTGACTAATCCTATTTGGTGGCGCTGGCAAATTTTCCCTAATAAGTGCTTGTAGATTAACATATATTCAAAGGTCCAAGAGGTTCTATCAATGAAACTAACGGCCATAATGCTTGGCAAAATGCCATTGTAAAAAGGACAATAATCTCCGTATGCTTCTGAGAATCAGTCTATTCACTTGACTTTGCTCCCGATAGTAAGCGGTAATAGGAATGGGCCAAAAGCCCATTAAACCAATATACTATCGGGAGTTTTTATGAAGAAAAAATCTAAACAAGTAGTTGTAAAATCAACCAAACAAGTCGTAGATGTGCCTACTCCGAAACCCAAAGAATGGGATGTCCGCTTACCTGCCGTCGGCACAGTTATCACTAAAACCTACCGTGGGAAAACCATAGAAGTAAAAGTGTTGGAAAATGGATTTGAGTACGAAGGCAAGGTATTCAAAAGCATTTCGCGCGTGGCCATGACAATTGTCAAACGCCCAATAAGCGGTTATGTATTCTTCGGGTTGTCCAAATGACACCGCGCCATCTGTCACCCATCTCGGGGCGATTTGTAAAGGGCCGCTCGGGTAATCCCTTAGGGCGGCCTCCACGAAATTTTCGCGAGAGGGATATTATCTTGTTAGTCACTAAATTCTTTGAAACTTTAGCTAAGGCCTATTCTAATCAAAGCCGTTCAGTGGAAAAAATCCGTCAGATTAAGGACATTTTATCATGAGAAGAAAGTGCTGTTTGCCCAAAATTTACGAAGAATTAAAAGGACTATCCCCCAAGGAATTGCGGTTTTATTGGAATGCTTTCTATACCTATCCTTTGAAGGGCGTTAAGGCCAAGTTGCGTCCGTCCGCTATGGTACGCCGCCCAATGTGGGCTAGGGCGTTGTAAATTACAAGAAAAATACATCACGCGGCTTGACCGTTATGCGGGCAATCCTGACAAGTATATTGAGCACGCGCATAAAAAGCGTTACGCACTCGCAGCCGGAACGATACTGACTAAAACCTATAAAGGTCGGACATATCAAGTACCCGTAAAAGGGGAAAACGCCTACGAGTGGGAAGGGAAAATATATCCTAATTTAACAGCACTTGCCGAAAAAATTGTGCGAAGTCACGTCAGCGGGCCTAAATTTTTCGGATTAACTCGTACAAAACGAAGTTAAGTTCTAATAAGGGTGCCTTGAAATCTATGGGTCTGATAGGAGTTGTCTTTTACTTAACTCCTTTTTGATATTTAATATCTTGAATTTGTTGCTTGAGTGGTTTAAGATTTTTTCCTTCGTTTATTAGTTTCCACATTTCTGTAAGTAGATTGTTATTTAAATCTATAAAAGTTTTAATTTTTTTAAGAGTTTTCCTATCGCAATCTCCAGCTAAAATTTCTCCAGCTAATGAAACAGATACTTCTTGCCCTTTCCCATTCTTGATGTGTAGGTGTGGCATGTGATGCCGTTCCTTGTTTTCGCAGTGCATAGAGACAGTAATTCCATGTTTATCAAAGATGAGTTCCGCAGTAATATGAAAACCTTTGCGGGGAAATTCATCAGGAGCAAGAAGGTATTGCTCTAATCTTTCAGATAATATTTTATACGCAGTTTCTTTATTCATTTCTTGAATTTCTTTGTCTTCCATAAATAATTCTCCTTGACTTATCTACCATTAATAAGCGGTAATGTAAGTGTGAAAATTCTAGTATAACATAATTATACTTGTCAATAAGTTATGAACAGAATTAATTGCGCTATATACACCCGTAAATCCACCGAACACGGGTTGGATATGGAGTTTAACTCGCTCCAAAACCAAGAAGAATCTTGTAAGGCTTATATCCTATCCCAAGCATTC
Source organism: Candidatus Avelusimicrobium sp. (assembly GCF_056976295.1). Taxonomy (NCBI): domain Bacteria; kingdom Pseudomonadati; phylum Elusimicrobiota; class Elusimicrobia; order Elusimicrobiales; family Elusimicrobiaceae; genus Candidatus Avelusimicrobium; species Candidatus Avelusimicrobium sp. Next base: position 74,905 of record NZ_DBMCTG010000008.1, on the reverse strand, counting down.
AATGGTTGGGAGTATTACAAGACCTACTCCGACGGCGGAATTAGCGGCGGTACCATGGAGCGGCCGGGCTTAAACACACTCCTTAATGATATCCGGGCCGGGCAAATACAGGTAGTTGTTGTCTATAAGGTGGATCGTCTGTCGCGCTCTATTATAGACTTCCATAAAATGATGCAGGAGTTTGATAAATACGGATGTAATTTTGTGTCCATTACGCAATCGTTTGATACCAGTAACTCTATGGGGAAACTGACGCTCAATATGCTGCTATCCTTTGCCCAGTTCGAGAGGGAAGTATCAGCCGAGTGTGTGCGCGATAAAATCGCAGCCAGTAAGGCTAAAGGTCTGTGGATCGGGGGAACACCGCCGCTAGGGTATGACATCAAGGACAGGCAGTTAATTCCCAATGAACAGGAAAAAACTCTCGTCAAGTTGATTTTTACCAAATATTTGGAACTGGGCAATATGTTTGCCACCGCCCATTGGCTAAACGAGCAGGGGTATCATAGCAAAGCATGGGTACCTAGGTGCGGCAAACCGCGCGGAGGTAGGCCCTTTCAAAAAAGTGGGATTCAGCGGATATTAACCAATCCCGTCTATATCGGCAAAGTGGCCCACCATGCTAAAAACAAGATATATCAAGGCAAGCACGAGGGCATAGTTCCCATGGATATATGGGAACAGGCACAGGAGTTTATCCGTCGGCGCGTTAAGGACAAAAATGCCTTTAGTACCTATCAGGTACATGATAGCGTGCTATCCCGTAAATTATATGACGATACAGGGCGCAGTTTCCGGCTGACAACCGCCAAAAAGCAAGGGAAGAAGTTCCTGTATTACTATAACGGCGTGGGCGGGCATTATCTGCCTGTGGAACAACTGGATAATTTCGTGTTAAAAACGCTTAAAATGACTGATTTTGATGATTTGGAGCCGTTAGCCAACAGAGATGCTCTGCCCGATAAACAAATGCGGAAATGGATAGATAAAGTAGTTTGCCAAAGTACGGGGAAAACGCACTATTTGAGTATATTCTTAAACGAAAAGCAGATAAAGGCGGATTTGAGTGCTTTGCCTAAAATATCAGGCCAAGCGGAAGAACGCGCTCTTGTGCCGGAGAAATTAGACGAGAAATTATATGTGAGAAATACCTTTATAGTGGATAATGTGTCGTCTATGAAACTGCAAAACGGAAGAGCACGGAATATACTGACGGTACGGCAATTAAACGAGAGTTTAGTACGCGGCTTATCCCGCGGGTGGCAGTTAAAACGGCTGCTAGAAAAGGGGAAATCACTGCGAGAATGCGAAGCGGCCAGCGGTATGAACAAACGTACCATTGCGCGCTACTTAAATCTGTGTTATTTATCTCCCAAGATACTGGCAGATATTTTAGAATACCGGAACCCACGCAATATGACGTTAAAGGAACTTATGACCTTGGGAGAGGGAGAAACAGGGTTTAGAGAACAGGAAAAGGCGTGGATAAGTATTATAAAATAACTATATGAATACGAAAACAGTTTTATCACGATATCCTGCATTTATGGGGCGTTGGAAAAAATACAAAAAACAATTTCCTGATGTTAAAAATTGGTTTATTTCTAGTGATTATTGTTTTGATAAAAATAAATATAATCAAGTAATTACCTTTACTATCTGCCCAAGTGTAGATATAAAATGGTTGGATTCTCAATTGCGACAAGATTTGCCTAAAGATATTAAACATCTTACTCACATATCAGATAAAATGATATATTTCTTGAAGAGTAATTACTTCTTTTTTTCTATTTCTTTTATTATTAAAGGAAAATGCGAACTTTTAATTGATAATTTAAAGAAGAGCCTTCCAAAATGGATAAAACAATTGGAAATAAACAATAAAGTCAAATATCACAAACAAATTAAAAGATATAAATTATTACAATGTTATTTAACTCAAAAATCCTACAACAAAAAACTTGTTTCTAATTTATGTCTTACAGCCACATCTTTAGCTTCTATTATTGAGTTTTTGATTATTAAATATGATGCTAAAAAAATACTGTGGATTTCTGATAGAGATGATATGCTCGGCCTTTGTGAAGGCGTGATAATTAATATCACTCAATCATTTTATAATGGATTATTAAATGGAAGGAAGAAAGAAAATATTCTTTTTGAAGTGACTAAAGAGAATTCTAAAACTAATACATTTGAATTTGATGCGCTGATTCGATATCCAGATGTTATTTCTGGTATTATTTCTTCTGTAGATTTTGAAAGAAATATATGTGATAAAGCAAAGCATTTTGATTTATTTGTAAATGCGGTGGCGGATAATGCACGAATTCAAGTATTTCAAATAAATGATGGGTTTTTGCGAAATTCTTATGAGTTCAAACGAAGTGATAAGGGTGATGATATTATTAGAGCACATCTTGTGCCGGAAATATAGATTATTCGAATCCTCCAAATTTCCCCGTTAGAGAACAAGGCCCGGAAACGGGCCTTGTTCGTCTACACAAATACCACTCTAAAACCTGTATGGATGAAAATTCCGGCCGCGCTCCGTCGGGAGTGGGGAAAACACACCAACAAAAAAGGCACCCTACCAAGAGTGCCTTAAAAAATGGTGGACCGGAAGGGACTCGAACCCCTGACCTCCTGCGTGTAAAGCAGGCGCTCTACCAACTAAGCTACCGATCCGAAAATTGAAATATCCTTAACTAGGACAATTCTATTTTAGCAAAAATATAGCGCAACTGCAACTATTTTTCTAAAATTGCGAATTAAAGTTACAAGTGTAACGATTAGGACAAAACACTTTTTATCTAATCGTTTACAGGGAACATTTATTGGTCCTGCTTTCTAAATATTTCTGTTACGCGGTCAAAAATACCGTTGCAATAGGCTATTGCTAACCCGTAATTGGAAAGTGCAACACCCTTTTCCTTTAATATATTCAAGCGGCGCATAATTTGCGTTCGCGTTACCATACACCCGCCGCATTGAATTGCTAATTTGTACGTTTCCGCATCATCTGGCAAGGCATCTAAATTAGCCACCACAGTAAACTGCAATTTTTTACCCGTGTATTTTTGCAACCAGTTGGGAATTTTCGTGCGGCCAATATCATCACACTTGTTCACACTATGTGAACAAGATTCCAAAATCAGCACCTTATCGCCGTCTTGCAGTTTGTCAATGGTGCGAGTTCCTTTCAAATACGCCCCAAAATCACCTTTTAAGCGCGAAAATAAAATGCTGAAACTCGTCAGCGGGATAGTGGGCGGCACTACGGAACTGACGTATTTAAACGCCTGTGAATCCGTTACCACCAGTTTGGGGATATGCAAACGCAAATATTCACGCAACTCGGTGTCCTTTAAGCACACCGCCGCCGCGCCGATATCCAACAGGTTGCGTATTGTCTGCACCTGCGGCAAAATAAGGCGGCCCTCGGGGGCGGACGCGTCAATCGGAATTACCAGCACTACTTCGTCCCCGCGTTCCACATAATCATCTAACAGAACATCTTGGGAATAGGCACTCTTGGGCAGATGCTTTTTAATCATATCCAACAGGATAGGCAGATGCGGTTCCTTGCACGAAAAATCTACCACATCAGCGCCCTTAATTTCCGTATTTGTTGCATACAAATCGCACTTGTTATGCACCACAAAAAAAGGCACGCTGCGCGCCTGAAAGGTTTCCATTAAACTTTGGTCGTACGAATTAAAATCATCTGCAAACACCAAAATAGCCAAATCTACCTGGTCCAATGCTTCGTTGGTGCGGCGGACACGCTGGGCCCCCAAGGCGGAAGAATCGTCTATCCCGGCGGTATCCACCAAAGTTACCGGGCCTATGCCCAAAATTTCAATAATCTTCTTAACGGGGTCCGTCGTCGTACCCGGGTGGGCGGCCACGACGGAAACCTCCTGCCCCGTCAAGGCATTAATAAGGGAACTTTTCCCCACATTCATTTTGCCAAAAATGCCGATATGCGGCCTGTTTACTTTTACCATAATAGGAATTATAATATTTTTCCCCGCTTGCTGTCCGTGCGGCAGGCTCAATATAAGGTATAATAAGATAAAGTCCGTACCGAGAGGTTATTACTATGAATAAGTTTGACGTGTACTTAAAAGACCGTGCCAAGTTAGTGGAAAAAAATCTTTCCAAATATATTTCTAAAATTAAAAACTCTCCTAAAATTTTGACCGACGCAATGGATTACTCTTTGGAAGCCGGCGGCAAGCGCGTACGCCCGATTTTGCTTATGGCCACCGCCGAAGCCTTTGGCAAAAAAGCGGCAGACGTTATGCCCGCCGCCTGCGCCGTGGAAATGTTGCACACCTATTCTTTAATCCACGACGATTTGCCTTCTATGGATAACGATTCCCTGCGCCGCGGCAAGCCCACCAACCACAAAGTATTTGGAGAGGACCTTTCTTTATTGGCCGGGGATGCTCTTTTAACATATGTGTTTGAAGTTTTTGCGCAAAACGGCAAAGTCAAAGCCATCGGCGCAGAAAATACGTTAAACGCTTTAATGAATTTTGCCAACTGTGCCGGCGCCTCGGGTATGGTCGGCGGACAGGTGGCCGATGTGTATGCCGAAGGGATGGGTGCGGCCGATGCCGCCAGCACAAGAGCGGACAAAATCCGCAAAATTTCTAAACCGCTTGCAGATAAGTCCCTGCACTATTTTATGCTTCCCGCTACCGTCAAAGAAACCACTCCCGAAACTATTTTGAATTACATCCACGCCAACAAAACGGGTGCTTTAATCCGCGGCAGTGTGGAAACAGGTGCATTATTGGCCGGAGCCAAAGGCAGCGATTTAACCCTCATTAAAAAATACGCCAACTGCATTGGTTTGGTGTTCCAAATTGTAGATGATATTTTGGATGTTACGGCCTCGGCTAAACAACTGGGTAAATCCAACAGCGATAAGGAAAACGGTAAACTGACCTTTGTCAGCCTTTACGGCTTGGAAGGCAGCCGCAAGCACGCGCAGTTGCTTATTGCCAATGCGCAAAAGGCGTTAGATGCTCTCAAAAACGTTAAAAAGAAAAATCTGTGGCCGCTGTATGAAATGGCGGAATTTTTCAAAACAAGAACCTATTAAGGAGTAATATGAAAGTTCTCCCCAGTATTCAAAATCCGCGCGATTTGCGCCTGATTAAAAAGGAACTTCTCCCCACGCTATGCGAGGAATTACGCCAAGTGATTATAGATACCGCCAGCCACAACGGCGGTCATTTAGGTTCCAGTTTAGGTGCGGTGGAAATTATAACTGCGTTACACTATGTATTCAACACGCCCGAAGATAAAATTGTGTTTGACACCGGCCACCAGGCCTATGCGCACAAGTTGCTCACGGGCCGCCAAAAGGAATTTGCCACTATCCGCACGCAAAACGGGCTGAGCGGATTCCCCAAACGCACAGAAAGCGAATACGACACTTTCGGTGCGGGACACGCTTCCACGGCTATTTCCGCCGCGCTGGGCTTGGCTATCGCACGCGACCAACGCAAGGAAAAAAACAAAGTTGTTGCGGTAGTTGGCGACGGGTGTTTGACGGGCGGTATGGCGTATGAAGCCATGCAAAACGCGGGCCTTTTGCGTACCGATATGTTGGTTATTCTAAATGATAACCAAATGTTTATCTCCAAGCGCGTGGGCGCGCTGGGCAAGGCTCTTACCAAACTGCTGACCACCAAATATATGCAACTGGCCGAAGAAAAAGCCACCAACTTTTTAAAACGCTTTGACGAACTAGGCAATAATGCCGCTAAACTTGCCAAACGGGCGCGTTCTATTCTGTTTCCGGGCACCTTGTTTGAGGAAATGGGCTTCCGCTATTTCGGCCCTGTAAACGGCAACGATATCAACGAAATGATTGAAGTGCTGGAAAATTTAAAAGATGTAAAAGGCCCGGTAATGTTGCACGTCGTTACCAAAAAAGGCAAGGGGTATAAACCCGCCGAAGAAAAACCGACCAAGTTTCACGGCATTGGTATCTTTGACGTGGAAACGGGCGACTCCTTGGGCAAATCCTCTGCGCTGACGTTTACAAAAGCCTTTTCCGATGCGCTTTTGAAACTGGCGGAAAAGGATACGTCTATTGCCGCTATTACCGCTGCTATGCCCGAGGGAACGGGATTAGATGCGTTCCGCGACAAATTTCCCTCCCGCTACTTTGACGTTGGAATCGCCGAGGAACACGCAGCCACCTTTGCGGCCGGACTGGCGGCCGGAGGCGTAAAGCCCATAGTGGCCCTTTACTCCACCTTTGCCCAGCGTTGCTACGACCAAATTTTACACGATATCTGCTTGCAAAAACTGCCTGTTGTATTTGCGCTTGACCGCGCCGGATTGGTAGGGGAAGACGGTCCCACACATCACGGAGTGTTTGATTTAAGTTTTCTGCGCGATATCCCGAATTTGATTTTGGCCGCACCGGCGGACGAAAACGAAATGCAGCATATGCTTAAAACCGCCTTTGACGCAAAAGCCCCCTTCGTCCTGCGCTACCCGCGCGGAACGGGTTTCGGCGTAAAATTAGATGACGAACCCCAGGACTTGCCTATCGGCAAGGGTGTGTGGCTTAAAAAGGGAAAAGATGCCACTATTTTGGCTATCGGCAACCGCGTTCACCCCGCGCTGGCGGCGGCAGAAGCGCTCAAAAAGCATAAAATTGACTGTGGTGTCGTCAATATGCGCTTTGTAAAACCGCTGGACACCCAAATTATTGATGAAGCCTTAAAAGTTTCCAAACATCTGGTTACCGTAGAGGATAATATGCTTGCGGGCGGTTTTGGCTCGGCAGTAGCCGAATATCTGGCCGACAAACAGGCTAATTTTAAACTTCTTCGCCTGGGAATCGGCGACGAATTTGTGGAGCACGGCAAAGTGGCTAACTTGTTTGACAAGTTGGGCCTTAATGCCGGACAAATGACGGACCATATCTTAAAATGGATAAAGTGAGGACTTTATGACTACCAAAGAACAACAGGCCATTGAACACGAAGATTCTTATATCAAAGCGTATGAAGATATTGCGCTTTTAAAGAAAGACATTATGCGCCCCGTGCGTATGGAATTAGAGGTAATGAAACCTGAACTTTACCTGCGCCATTTCAACGTAACGGACACGGTAGTTTGCTTTGGCAGTGCGCGCGTGCGCGAGGAAAAAGATGCCGCCGCTAAACTCAAAGCAGCCCAAGAAGCCCTTTCAAAAAATCCGTCTGACAAGCATTTGCAAAACCGCGTGTACGAAGCGGAAGGGTTAGCCAAACTCTCCAAATATTACGACGAAGCACGCAAATTTGCCAAAATTGTCGTACAACGTGCAGGAGACCGTTTTGCCGTAGTAACGGGCGGCGGGCCGGGCTTAATGGAAGCCGCCAACCGCGGAGCCTTTGAAAACGGAGGGAGAAGTATCGGGATGAACATTACTCTGCCGCACGAGCAACATCCCAATCCGTACATTACCAAAAATTTGGCATTTTTGTTCCACTATTTTGCTATCCGCAAACTGCATTTAGTGATGCGCGCAAAAGCCTTTGTCGTGTTCCCCGGCGGGTTCGGCACGTTTGATGAACTGTTTGAAATTTTAACACTCGTTAAAACAGGCAAAAAACAGGAAATTCCGATAGTCTTGGTCGGCAAAGAGTTCTGGAATACGGTAGTAAATATTCCGGGCTTGGCCTCCTACGGCGTGATTTCGCCCGAAGAAGCCGAATCCTGCGCCACGGTGGAAACCGCCGAAGAAGCCTGGGATATCGTCGCCAAGTTCTACAATATTAAATAAACGCTTATTGGTACTCATAAAAATTCCCCGGCTCTGACCGGGGAATTTTTATTCTATAAAAGCAAAAGGCCGGAGAGTTGCTGCTCTCCGGCCTTTTGGTTGGAACTTAAATTATTTTCTTTTTGTTTCTTTTTTTACCGTTTTTTTAGCAGTCGGTTTCTTGGCGGCGGCTTTCTTTACGGTTACTTTTTTAACCGCCTTCTTAACAGCAACCTTTTTCACGGTTTTTTTAACGGCCGCTTTTTTAACGGCGTTTTTTTTGATTGCTGCTTTTTTGACGGCTACTTTCTTCACGGTTTTCTTTGCACAGGCTTTTTTGGCACAGCAGGCTTTTTTGCAAACCTTTTTAGCAGGTGTTTTTACTGCGGCCTTTTTCACGGCTACTTTTTTGGCGGCTGGCTTTTTAGCGGCAGCCTTTTTCACGGTTTTTTTAACAGCCATTTTTCTCTCCCGAGACAATTAGTTTTAACCTCATAAAAATCATAGCACAAATTATTTTAAAATGCAAACATTTTCTCGTCGTAAAATAATTTTTTTAAAAAAATCAAGCGCTTATTTTTCTCATTTTTCCGTCGGAGATTGCTTTTTCTGGCGCAAAATGCTATACACACCAGTGCGCCCGCAAAGGGCCGTAAAAACAAACGCATTTAGCGTATTGCGGTACCCCAAAGAAACAGCCAAAGCAAATAAAAACGCATACCACACGTGCGTTTGTTGCGCGTAAAAACCGTGCCAAACCGCAGAGCAGACCGCATAGGAAATTAGCAAAATATAACACCAGTTACAAGCGTAAAAAATCTGCAACGTACGCTTTAAAGACTCCACTTTAAATACCCGCAAAACAAGCGGCAAAAGCACGCTTTTGCCAAGAGCAAACAGTAAACCTAACGCAATTCCCTCGCCGTAGTGCCCGGTAAAAATCTGCCCCGCACCGGGAACCACCAAACTAAACAGTAATGCAAAAAAAACTGTCATTTATCCCCCCACAAGGCCAACAGGGCGAGGGCCGTCTTCACTTTGGACACACGGGCATAAGCCAAACCGGAAGCCTGCGTAATTTGGCGTGCCAGTTCGTCCAATGTATCAGGCTGCCCCTTTTTTAATTCCAGTTCAGCCTCTTTCATCAGCACGCGCCTGCCGCACACGCAAATCATAAAATTATCCAGCGAAAGTTCCGCTTCCACTCCATTAAAAAGAATATCATACGAAGTCCGTTTATTCCGGAGCGCAAAGAGCATCTTTAACCCGGTTAAAGGCAAATGCTCCCACTCTTTTTTATCTGCCAAAAACGCTAGTGCCTGCGCCAAATTTTTGATGCCCGGCAACGGCAAAGATTCTTCGCGCCGGACGGCACGGCCGTTTGTTACTTCCGTGCGGGTTTTGTAGGTAGCCTCCCACTTGCCGTCTGTATTCCGCACACGGAAAGCAATTTTATTTTGCTCAAAAAAGCGTTCCGGAGTATCTAAATACGTATCGCAAATATGCAAAACCCGGGGCGCGGAAAGGCGCACCGACGGGACTTGCAAAACCGCCGAGAGTACCTTGGCAAACGCGCGGGGAGAATTGCTCTCCCACTTAAATTCAGTTTCTATGTTTGGCATAAAATTAGTTTAGCAAAAAAGTATAATAAAAGTTAGGAGAACACTTATGAAAAAATTACGCCAACCTACTTCTTTGCGTTGTTTTGCCTGCGGTAAAAACAACCCCATAGGTTTGAAATTGGAGTGGTTCAACGATTACGAAAACAAACAAATTGAAACCACTTTCACCCTATCCGACGATTATTGCTCTTATCCCGGCACGGTACACGGCGGCATTATTGCCACCATTTTGGACGAAACTTCCGGACGCGCCATTTTGCTGGATAACGATTTCAACCGGTTGATGGTTACGCTAAAAATGGAAGTGGTGTACAAACACAATACACCTACAAATACTCCGCTAAAAGCCGTAGGACGCGTCATACGGGACGGCGGTTCCCGCGCGCAAGTGGAGGGCGAAATTATTTTGCCGGACGGCACAGTTTCGGCCAAGTGCACGAGTCTTTTATTCAAAATTCCGCAAGCAGTAAAGGATAAATGGGGGCCGGAAGCAGAAGAGTGGGCCCGCACCACGCCAAAAGTAGAAGAATAAGAGTTACCCTTTGTTCAGACAAATACCGACGGTTTAATCAGTTAGATTCGGTATAGGGTTTATCTCTTTTTGCAACGGTATGTTTTAACAGCCGTAGCCGAATTGTGATATTCGTGAAAAAAATATACAATAAAACGAAGGTATTTTTTACCTTTATTCTATATAATCCTGAGGTTATATCTATATGAAAAAAATCGTATTATTAATGATGGCTTGTGTTTTTATGGCTGCCTGCACGGGTACCCGCGGTACCGTGGGCGGAAAAAAAGTCTGCACCAATGACTATTTGTTAGGTGTATTGTCTATCAGCGAATTAGTTTCCCCCTGTGGCAAATAAATAATTCTTTTACGGAAAAGTGCCCTGGTATAGGGCCAGGGTGCTTTTCTTATAATTATGGACAGGTAATACAATATGAAAAATTTTTTTTACTTAGGTGGGGCACTTCTCTTATTAGCGGCTTGCCAATCTAATAAGCCTATGCCCGATTTAAGCACCGAGGCGGCGGCACACCAAATTCTTGCGAGTTATTTTCAGTCTAATCCCCAAGTGGCGAATTTTTTTCCCTATTTATCCCAATGCAAATTGACCCCTGTTGTAAAAAACGTTTCTCAAAAAAATATAACCCCATTTAAAACCTATACCTGTTCCGTTGAACAAAAGGATAACCAGCGGTATATTGCCGTCATTTCAGTTGACCCGAAATTAATGGGCGAAGTAGATTCGTATAAAAAATACGCCAATGAATCGGTTTATATTGCCCTGTTGACTTACGAGCAGGACACAAGACATCTAACAGGAGTCAAACTGTTATTTAATATCTATGCAAACCGCGTGGAAAAGCAAACCGAAGTAAATGAAAAATCTTAATTTACCAAAGGCATTGTGTTCCATTTATTATTGGGTTTAAAATATGGAAGCAAACACGCCGGAACTAAGGCCGTGCCAATATAAGTATTTACACCAACAGTTATAGATAAAGCACTCCCCTAATCTGTTTACTGGCCTGTGCAAGAAAATCTATCCGTAAAAAACCCCCGGCATTAAACCGGGGGTTTTTACATTAAAACAAGTTGCTTATTTAACGCGGCCGGCGGAACCAAAGACGTTCTGGTTCTTTTCGGCATACATTTTAATAAGTTCTTCGCGGGCCGGGCCTAAGTATTTGCGCGGGTCAAATTCGCTGGGTTTGGTAGCGAAGATTTTGCGGATGGTGGCGGTCATTACCAAGCGGCCGTCGGAGTCCACGTTGATTTTGCACACAGCCATTTTGGCGGCTTTGCGCAGTTGTTCTTCGGGCACGCCGGCGGTGTTTTCCAATTTTCCGCCGTATTCGTTGATTTGTTTGACGGCCCATTGCGGAACGCTGGAAGAACCGTGCAATACAATCGGGAAACCGGGCAAGCGTTTAGAAACTTCTTCCAAGATGTCAAAGCGCAGTTCGGGCAATTTTTCACCGGGCTGTACTTTAAATTTATAAGCACCGTGAGAAGTACCGATGGAAATAGCCAAAGAATCTACCCCGGTGCGTTTTACAAAGTCTTCCACTTGGGCGGGGTCGGTGTAGGTGTGGTGTTCGGCGGAGACTTCGTCTTCAATACCAGCCAACACGCCGAGTTCGCCTTCTACGGTTACGTCGTGCTGGTGGGCATATTCCACAACCTTTTTGGTCAAGGCTACGTTTTCTTCATACGGCAAGTGAGAGCCGTCAATCATTACGGAAGAGAAACCATTGTCAATGCAGTCTTTGCACAATTCAAAGGAATCGCCGTGGTCCAAGTGCAAGCAGAGCGGAACCGGTTTGCCGATTTCGTTCATCATTTCCACCGCACCGCGGGCCATCCAGCGCAAGAGCGTGGAGTTGGCATATTGGCGGGCGCCTTTGGAAACCTGCAAGATTACCGGGGAGCCGGTCTGTACACAAGCGGTAACAATCGCTTGCAACTGTTCCATATTGTTAAAGTTGTAAGCCGGAATGGCATAACCGCCAGCCATAGCGTCTTTGAACATCTGTCTGGTGTTTACCAGACCCAGTTCTTTATAAGAAACGGTCATTGGACATCCTCCTAAAAAATATTTCTGTCTTAAATATTTTACTATTTTTTGCGTTTTGTGGGGCGGCGGAATTGGATTAGTTGCCGCGTCTAATGTATTTATGTGGTGCGGTTGGCGGGGAAACCGACGGAAAAACTTGCAAAAAAATGCCTTTGTGGGTATAATGTAGATACCTTAACTGCCTAAAAGTGAGTAAAAATGGACGCAAAATTAGATTTTTCTATTCTTAAAACCTTGACCGAACTTCCCGGCGTGTCCGGACGCGAAACCGCCGTACGGGAATATCTAAAAAACCTGCTGAAAGATTCGGCGGACGAAATCAGCACTGATACCTTGGGTAATTTAATTGTTTTTAAAAGAGGAACCTCAGACAAGAATTTGCTCTTTTGTGCGCATATGGACGAAGTGGGCCTGATGATTCACTTTGTGGACGAGCGCGGTTTTCTGCGTTTTGTAACAGTGGGGGGAATTGATCCCCGCACGCTTTTGGCCCAGCGCGTGCGCGTACAAACCAAGTCGGGCGCGTTGCTCGGTATTATCGGTACCAAACCCGCGCACATTACCACCGAGGCAGACCGCGGCAAGGCGGTAGGCATAAAAGAACTTTTTATTGACTTGGGGCTGCCGGCCGACGAGGTAAAAAAACGGGTAGAGCCCGGAGATTGGGCGGTATTGGACCGCAGTTACGAGGAATTTGGCGACGGTAAAATTTCTGCCAAGGCTTTGGATAACCGGGCGGGTGTATTTGTCCTGGCCGAAGTGGTGCGTGCCTTAAAAAATCCCTTTTATAATGTATATGCCGTTTTTACGGTGCAAGAGGAAGTCGGCTTGCGCGGGGCCACTACGGCCGCTTATGGCGTAAAGGCAGATGTTGCCTTGTGTTTAGATACCACGGGTGCAGCCGATATCCCCGGTTGTGCGCCGCAAGATTATATTTGTTCGTTAGGCGGCGGCGTGGGGCTTACGGCCCTGGATGCTCGGACGATTACGCCCGAAAATTTATTGAACGAACTCAAACAGATTTGTGATACGCACAATATCCGCCGGCAGGTGCGCGTGGCACCCCGCGGCGGAAATGATGCAGGCGCGGTGCACTTGTCCAAAACGGGTGTACTCACTTGCGGATTATCAGTACCCACACGCAATATCCACTCCAACGTGGAAATTATCAGCAAACAAGACCTGGAAAATACGTTCCGCCTGGCGTATTGGGCGGGGCAGAACGGCCTGAAAGTATAGGCCGGAGGATAGATTATGAGTACATTTCAATTAGGCAAAAAAAGAGCCGTTTTTTTGGACGTAACAGATTATTTGAATAACCCCGCTTACCAAATAAGCGAGGAGGATAAAAAATCCCTGTCGCGTTTAGATGTAGCCTACCGCGCACTGGTTTCCCTTTTATATAACTATGTGCCCACTTCCGGCCACCCGGGGGGCAGTATTTCCAGCGGGCGGTTTGTAGAACACCTTTTATATAAAGATATGGCTTACGATATTACGCATCCGCACAAGGACGAAGCCGATATTATTTCTTATGCGGCGGGTCATAAAGCCTTGGGCCTGTATGCTATGTGGGCCTTGCGCAACGAGTGCGCGCGTATTGCGGCACCGGAACTGTTGCCCGCGAGCGACAAGGAACAACTGCGCTTGGAAGATTTGCTTGGTTTCCGCCACCCCAAAGTGCAGGGAACTCCTCTTTTTAAAAAATTCCACTCCAAAGCCTTGGGCGGCCACCCGGAACCGCTTGTTCCGTTTGTGCGTACCTCTACGGGCGCGAGCGGTGTGGGCGACGGCTCGGCTGTCGGGCTTGCGCTTGCGGCGGCAGATGCCTACGGCGAAAATTGCCCCGTAGTGCATATTGTGGAAGGGGAAGGCGGTTTAACGGCCGGGCGCGTGAGCGAGGTAGCGGGTATGGCTGCTACGGCACAGTTAAAGAATACGGTTTTCCATATTGACTGGAACGAAGCCTCTATTGAAAGCGAACGTGTTACTTCCGACGGAGAACACCCCGGCGACTATGTGCAGTGGAACCCGATGGAATTCTTCTATATCCACGATTTTAACGTCATCCGCGTACCGGACGGACACGATTACAACCAAATTCATATTGCGCACAAACTGGCGGAAGAAATCAAGAACCACCAGCCCACGGCGATTGTCTATCGCACCGTAAAAGGATGGCACTACGGCATTGAGGGCAAGGCTTCCCACGGTTCCGGCCATAAATTCGCTTCCGAAGGGTTTTATAAATCTTTGGAAGAGTTTGAAAACACCTTTAATGTTAAATTTCCGCACTTTGAGGGGGATAAAACTGCTGAAAATGTGGAAAAATACTATTGGGACAGTTTATTGACCGTTCGCCGTGCGTTAGAAGCGGATAAAACGGTAGCCGCCTTTGGCGCGGCGCAATTAAAGGCCGCCAGCCAAAAATTGGCCGATAAAAAACGCGCCGTCCGTGCGGACTTGGGGAACTGCCAGGACCTTTACACCAAATTCCACGAAGGGGAAATTCCGGCGGAATTTGTGTTTGAAAAAGGAAAATCTTATACTACCCGCAGTGTGTTGGGGGCGGTGTTAGCCTATTTAAATAAACATACGGGCGGTACGATTTTGACGGCCTCTGCTGATTTATACGGCTCTACGGGGGCCGCGGCGATTGCCAAGGATTTCCCGGCGGGTAATTTTAACACGCAGACAAATCCGCTTTCGCGCCGTTTGTCCGGCGGCGGCATTTGCGAGGACGGTATGGCCGCCCTTTGCACGGGTATTTCCGCCTTTGGAAAACACGTGGGCGTATCCGCTTCGTATGGTGCGTTCTTGGCCTTTGAACACGTGGCGGCCCGCTTGCACGCCATCGGGGTACAAAGCGCGCGCGAAGCAGGCGTGAACCCCAACACTTTTATTATGTTTAACGGACACGCCAGCGTGCCCACCGGCGAGGACGGCCCGACTCACGCCGACCCGCAATCTTTGCAACTGGTACAGGATAATTTCCCCAAAGGAGCCTGTATCACCATTACACCTTTGGAAGTTGATGAAATTTGGCCGCTTACGGTGCGCGCTTTATCTTTGCGCCCGGCTGTGTTTGCTCCGTTTGTGGTGCGCCCGTCTTATGCGTTAATGGACCGCGAGGCCTTGGGGGCCGACCCGGCTATTAAGGCTGTAAACGGTGTGTATTATTTGCGCCGCGCCAAAGGCAAGGCCGCCGGTACGGTAATTGTGCAAGGTGCGGGTGTGGGCCGCATTGTGGTAGAAAAGGTGTTGCCTGCCTTGAATGCGGGCGGGCCTGACTTAAATGTGCTGTATGTAGCCAGCCGCGAACTGTTTGAAGCGTTGCCGAAAGAAGAGCAGGATAAAATCTTGCCGCCCGAAATGTTGCGTACGGCAATAGGAATTACGGACTTTACACTCCCGACGCTTGATTGCTGGTTAAATAGCGTGGCCGGCCGCGCACACTCGCTCTATCCGCATAAAAAAGGCGAATTTTTATCCAGCGGCTCGGCGGACAAAGTTTATGAAGAAGCCGGGTTGGACGGAGACTCTCTGTTGGCGGCATTAAAAAATTACGCGCACGATTTGGCGCAAGCCCAAGAGTGGCTTTAACATATTTATAGGAGATGAAAATGGCAGAAGAAAAACCTTATTTAACCGGACGGACGTATTTATTTAAACTCCCGAAGGGAAAAGATTTGTTGGAAACCTTGGCCGATTTTTGCCACGATAACCAAGTAAAATGCGGTATCGTAAGCGTAATGGGCTCGGTCTCTAACGCGACGGTCGGCGTATATGACCAATCCAAAAAGAAATACGATAAAAAAGTAATCAACGAAGAAATGGAACTGATGTCTCTTACGGGCAATATCAGCATCCAGGATAACCGCCCCCAAGTGCACGCGCACGTGGTGATGTGCGGCAAAGATTACAATGCTATCGGCGGGCATTTGTTCCCCGGCACCAAGATTTACGTTTGCGAAGCGTATATCCAGGAACTGGTGGGCGAACCCAAAGTAAGACGCTCCGATAAGGTTACCAAACTTTCGCTTTGGGCCTAATCCGGACAAGTAGAAAATTTATCCCGCGCTTGTGCAAATAACGCAAGTGCGGGATTTTTTTATGGTTTCAGCCTGTTGTTATTGTCTTTGCCGTCATCCCCGAAAGTCAGCCGGCGCGGAGCCTTCGGGAAACTGTCGTTTGTTATTACAACTTTCCGGGATGACGGCAACTGCTAACTACCCAATCGGTAGGTCCTGAAACAAGTTCAGGACGACGGGCCTTGTTTTATTGTTTTTTGTCGTCATCCCCGAAGGTTTCTGTCGGGGATCTGTTGTTATTAAATGCAAGAACGGCAAAAACAGATTCCCGCGTCCTACGGACCGCACCCTAGCGGGCCGCCAACCACTCCGGAAGGGTGAAAGAGCCTAGCAGCCCTCATTTCCTCTACCCTTGTCAAAAGGGGTAGCATAATACAAAGTATTTATTCTATAAGTCAAGCGGAAAATAAAAAAGGAGTTGCCAAAGCGTAAAGAAAAGAGTTTAATAAAAAGGTAGGGTAGTAAAAATTATACAGGAGGAGTATCTAATGAAGAAACTACTAGGCTTGCTCTTGGCTATGACTATGGCGTGGCCTGTTACGGCAAGTGCAGAAGTGCTCAAAAATGTGGACCTCAAAGGTGAAATCCAGACGATTGCCTCTGATGCCCGCCACGATAAAAACAAAGCGTATCAATCCGGCACGAATTTCCGCGTGTTGGCTGGTTTGTCCGCTGATTTAGTGGAAGACGTAAGAGCCAATGTGCTGTTTCAATATAACGACGCTTGGTTGAGCGGTACCGAAGGCAACACCGTACAGAACTATTGGGACGAAGTCCGCTTGGCCGAAGCCAATGTGGTGCTTTCCAACCTGTTCTGCTGCTTGGAAGCCACGGTCGGCCGCCAATTCTATGGCGATGAAGACAGCGCCGTTATGTATTTGGGCCCGAACCATTATTTTTTCGGTATGAACAAAGCCCCGTCTTTGGACGGCGCTAAACTGGTTTATAGCGACGATTTTAAAACCTTCACGATGCTCGCCGGTAAATTGGTTACCTATACAACGGTTACAACCCCTGCGGGACCTTCTACTGTCGTAGATGATAATTGGACCGTTTATGGCTTGGACTTGAAATTGAACCTGACCGACACCTTGACCGCCCAAGTTTACGGTTATGATTTTATGAACAGCAAATATAATGCTGCCCGCGACGAAAAGAGACACAACGGTTTCTATGGTGCCAAAGCCACCTTTGCGCCCGAAGCCGCTACGTTAAGCGCGGAATATGCCCGCGGTTACGAAGCCAACAGACTGTTTAGAGAAGGCAATGACTCTCCGTATATGGTGAAAGTGGATGCGGCCCTGAATATGGACGTAATCACTCCCAGAGCGGCCTTCTACTATGCCAAAGGTGTAGTTTCTCCGTTTGGTAACTACTACCCCGGTTTGGCTATCGGCCATGTGCTCGCGGGTGACGACGTCCCCTTCGCGGGATATTCTGGTGACGGCGTGAGAATGTTCAACGTGGGTGTGGACTATGTGTGGAACAAGTTTGTGTTCTCCTTGGACGGTTTCTCCTTCCAAGACCGCACCGCCAAAGACTCCTCCACTTGGGAAGCCGACTTGGTGGCCAAATACAACCACAACGATTATGTCCAACTCTTTGCCGGTATTGGTTATGCTAAATACGGCACCGTTCATAAATCTGCGGCTGTGATGGACACCAAAGACAATACCGTCGGCCAGTTGGGTATGCTGATTAAGTTCTAACTTAACTGACTGCTGATAGTTTTGTTGTAAGCCCCGCCCTCGTGGCGGGGCTTTTTGCTGTGTATTTTGTTGTTTTATCGTTATTTCGGTAGGGGTGGCAGCCCAAAGTGTCTGTGGGTGTTTTTATTGTTTTGTCGTCATCCTGGAAAGTTGTAATCCAGGATCTGTTGTTATTAAAATAAGGAAAACGACAGATTTTGGACAGAAACCTTCCAGAATGACCCTTAATTTTATAAATGGCAAGATTTCTTGCGATAATAATTCCAAAGTAAGTAGTTTTTTATACCTTGGTTATTTGTTCTTGGTACACACTCATAGAGTTTTGATATGGGCTTATTGGTTCCGTTTTACCGTCATACTGGGGTGGTGGCCCACATTGTCCGTGGGTGTCTTTGTTGTTTTGTCGTCATCCTGGAAAGTTGTAGTCCAGGATCTGTTGTTATTAAAATAGAGGAAAATGACAGATTCTGGACAGAAACCTTCCAGAATGACCCTTAATTTTATAAACGGCAAGATACAGGAACGCTCCGCATTGGCAAGGATTCCAAATGTCCTTTATTTTAAAATAGCCGAGTCCTTTGGAGCAGGGCCAATAATAAATCTTTGTGTTAAAAGGAGGGTTATTGTTATAATTTTTTTATGTCTTTTGTGTATATTTTGACTAATGCTACCAATCAGGTTTTATATATTGGGGTTACGAATAATTTAGTCCGGCGTGTATATGAACACCGAACGAAAATAATACCCGGTTTTACCGAACGGTATCACTTAAACAAATTGGTATATTATGAGTGCTATACGGATATCGTTCAGGCAATAGAGCGGGAAAAGGTGCTTAAATTTTGGAAAAGAGCGTGGAAAAAGCGATTAATTGATAAGTTTAACCCCGCTTGGAAAGACTTATATCCAGAGATTTGTTTGTAAAAAATCCCGCCCTAAAACATCAGGGCGGGGGAAAATAAACCATTAGTAAAGCAGAACTAAAAATATAAGTCCCGCTTACCTGCCTTAATTTTGGCTAAATTCTCGTCAATCATTTTGCGTACGGAAGTTCCCTCTTTAAAGGCTTCCCGGGTGGTGCTGTCAATCAGCGCGTACCCTTTGGCCTTTAACGGGGCGGGGGCAAAATCTTCCAAGTATTCGGCAAATGTAAACATAGCATTGGGCAGACAATGGGTTTTAATCAGCCCGGGTTTAGCCATATCCATAAAGTCCTTGCCCACGCGGCCCAAGCGGTAACAGCCGGTGCAGAAAGACGGCATATGTTTGGCATCTACCACGGCATCAATCACTTCGGCCAAGGAACGGCTGTCCGTCAGAGTGAATTGGCTGCCGTTTTGCTTGTCATACGAGTATCCGCCGGGGTTCACACACGAGGCCGCAGAAATCTGCGATACGCCCAGTTCCAGGCAGGCGTTGCGCATGGCAGGAGATTCGCGGGTGCTTAAAATAATGCCCGTGTAAGGCACGGCCAAGCGCAGAACGGCTACGCATTTTTTAAATTCGTCGTCGCTTAACACGTCGTTCGGGTGTTGGCTGAAATCAGAGCCCTCAGCGGGTTCAATGCGCGGAATAGAAATAGTGTGCGGACCCACGCCGTAGGTTTTATCCAGATACCACGAGTGTTCCAAGGTGGCTAAAATTTCGTATTTATGGTCATAAAGCCCGAGCAGCGGCCCGATGCCCACGTCGTTAATCCCTGCCTGTAACGCGCGGTCCATAGCGTCTAGGCGGAACTGGTAGTCCTTTTTGGCTCCTGCCAGGTGGAGTTTTTCATAAGTTTCCTTATGATATGTTTCCTGGAATAACTGGTAAGTGCCGATGTTGCACTTTTTTAACTCCTCAAATTCGGGTTCGGTCAGCGGGGCGATATTTACGTTTACGCGGCGGATATTTTGGCCGTTCCAGCGGGTGTCGTAAATGGTTTTAATGCTGTCGTACACATATTGCAGACCACCGCCGGGATAGGCCTCCCCGGCTACCATTAAAATACGTTTGTGCCCCTGCTGCAACAGCGCGGTAACTTCCTGGCGGATTTCGTCCTGCGTGCTGGCGTGGCGCTTTAAATGCGTATTGGAGCGGCGGAACGCGCAATAAATGCACTCGTTGGTGCAAATGTTGGAAATATACAGCGGTGCAAAAAGAACAATGCGGTTGCCGTAAATGGCCTCTTTGACATATTTGGCCGCGGCGAATAAATCGTTTAACAGTTTTTTGTCCGTAATGTTTAACAGTACGGCGGCTTCTTCAAGCGAAATGCCTTTTAACAGGCGGGCCTTGTTCAAAATATCCGTTACCTCGGCGTCCGTATGGGACTTGGCTCTTTCCAAGGTGCGTTGCAATTTTTCGTTATCTATAATCATACATATATCATAGCACTTTTGGCGGGGCGGTTTTCTGCGGGGCGCGGATTTGCTATGATATATCTATGCCGAAGAAGGAATCTGTGTTGGTCGTTTGCTCCAACCGCAAAGCGTACCACGATTATTTTATAGAAGACACTTACGAAGCCGGACTTGCACTTTTGGGGGCGGAAGTAAAATCTGTCCGCCAAAAGGAACTGAGTTTGGAGGGCAGTTTTGTGCGGGTGGAAAACGGTACGGCGCGTGTGTATAATATGCACGTGAAGCCGTATAAGTTTAACTCCCTGGTGGAGTTGGACCCCACACGCCCGCGGCAACTGCTGCTAAATAAAAAGGAACTGCGCAAATTGTCTGCCAAGGCCGAAATTAAGGGGTATTCCTTGGTGCCGGTAGAAGTGTATTTTAAAAACGGCTGGGCTAAAATCAAATTGGCCGTGGCCAAAGGCAAGCACTTATTTGACAAGCGCGAAAGTTTAAAAAAGCGTGATTTAAACCGCGAAATGGAACAGCATTTTAAGAATAATATCCGCTTTTAATTCCGGCGGCGGCAATACAAAATAAAATGCTGGATTTTTTCGCTGTAATATTCTAAAATATATTTAATTGGGCGGGTGGCGGAATTGGCAGACGCGTACGGCTCAGGACCGTATGGACGAAAGTCCTTAAGGGTTCAACTCCCTTTCCGCCCATTTTATTTTTGGTTTCACCTACTATGAGAAAGAATGACTACCGGCCGAAAGCGGCGTCTTTAAGAAGCAGAAAACGCAGCCCTCGGCAAAAGAGAGGGTCATCCTTTTTTTTTAAACTTTTTTTGTGGCTTATCGTTCTTGGCCTCGTCGCAGGGGCCTGGTTTGCCGTTTCTAAAACCTATCAACTTTTAATCCACGCGCAGTGGACCAACTGGCACGCTAAGGAAATTGCCGTAGAGGGTATTTCCGGGCAGTTAAATAAGGGCTTAGCAGGTCTGTCGGCCAAGTACCGGGGGAAGGCTTTTTCGTTAAAGGATTCCGCTGCCCTGCGTGCGGATATCGTGCGCAAATACCCGATGTTAAAGGATGTATCTGTCAGCCGCGGTATTTTAAGCGGCAAACTGACCGTGTCGGCCAAGCACCGTGTGCCGGTGGCTAAATTTGTACTGCCGGACGAATCGGTCAAATATATTGACGGCGACAGTACCGTTTATTCGGACCCTGCACCCAACGTGTTAAACCCGGTGCCGTTTGTGGAATTGGAGGGGGCCGTTCCGGATAAGTTAAGCCCGGAATTTATTGATTTGGTGGAAAGCACTTTGAAATTAAAAAAAGAATTGGACTATGCCTTTTTGCGGATGAATTTAAAGGAAAATACCGTTAAAATGTATATGCCAGACGGTTCTTTAATTGATTTCGGCGAGGCGAAGAATCTTAAAAAGAAAGCCGCCCGAGCGGCGCAGATTATGTCCTTTTCGCGCGACAGATATGTGCATCCGCTCCAATTAGATTTTGAATTTTTTGAATACGGAAAAGTTTTTTTAAGACAGAAGTTTCATTAAGTTTTATAATAGAAGTAAGATAAATTTTTTTAGGTGGATTTTATGGCTAAAACAAATCTTATTACAGGGCTGGACGTCGGCAGCGGAAAGTTGACTTGTATCGCCGCCGCACATGATTTTGAAACAAATACCTTAAAGGTCCTCGCCGGGCGCAGTGTTCCGTGCCGGGGCATTAAAGGGGGGATGGTGTCGGATATCCGCGAAACTTCCGCCGCCGTTACCCATATTTTAAGCAGCATTGAACGCGAGTGCAACCAAAAAATTGGCAGTTTGTACGTCGGCGTGCGCGGGGCGCATTTGGAATCTTTTTCCAATCACGGGACGTATAATATTTCCCGTATGGATAAAGAAATTACCCAGGCCGATATGGAACTGGCGATTGAAAATGCCAAGGCAATGCCCATAAAAAACGATAACGAAATTATCAACGTCATTACCCAGGGCTATGCCATTGATAAACAAAAAGGCATTACGAATCCGGAAGGGATGGAAGGTTCCCTATTGGAAGTTGATGTGCACATTACTACGGGTTCCTCTACCCACATTAACAACTTGGCCAAGGCTATTCAGCGTCCGGGTTATAGTATTGACGATACGGTTTACGGATTAGTGCCGTTGGCGGATGCGGTGCTTACGCAAGAGGAAAAGGAAATCGGTGCGTTGCTGTTGGATTTCGGCGGGGAAACAATGTCTGTGGGGATTTACATTGACGGCATTTTAAAATTCTCCCGCGATATCCCCTACGGGTGCGATTTGATTACAAGCGATTTATCCCGCCTTTTGCACACCAGCCGCCAAAATGCCCGCGAAATTAAGGAAAAATACGGCGTGGCGTTCCCGACGTTTTTGGACGAAGAGGGCGAAATTGCCGTTCCGTCCTTAGACGGGCGCAGTACGCATAATATCAAAAAGAGTTATGTGCTTGATATTATCCAACCGCGCGTGGAAGAATTGATTGAGCAAGTCGGCCACGTGGTGGATACGTCCGGCTATAAAAACTTCCCCGTGGTGGGTGTGGTAACGGGCGGCGGTTCCGTGATGCCGGGTATTACGGAGCATTGTTTAAGCATTTTGGGCTTAAAAGAGGTGCGCCGCGGTGTGGTGCAGCGCGATTTGATTACGAGTGACGAACAATTTTTTGACCCGCTTTACAGTACCGCTATGGCTCTTGTTATTTACGCGGCGGGTAACCCGGGTTATGACGATTACGGTGCCGGTTCGTACGACAACGGCGGCTCGCTGTTTGGCAAATTTGGTAAATTTATCAAAGGGCTGGATGTTTTTGGTAATTAAGGACGTTTTCTTATGAAAGATTTATTTATGCCGGCCGGCTCGTTTGAGAGCAAAAAGGCCAAAATTAAAGTAATTGGTGTGGGCGGCGGTGGCGGAAATGCCATCAACCATATGGTGAACGCCGGAATTAAAGACGTGGATTTTATTGCCGTCAATACCGATGCGCAGGATTTGCGCCGCAACCAGGCTCCGTATTTGGTTCAGGTGGGCGAAAAAATCACCAAGGGATTAGGTGTCGGCGGCGACCCGGAAAAGGGGAAAAAAGCAGCCGAGGAATCCAAGGAAAAATTAAAACTGATTATCGGCCAATGTGATTTGTTGTTTATCACGGCCGGTATGGGCGGCGGTACGGGTACGGGTGTGGCTCCGTATTTAGCCAAACTTGCCAAGGAAATTTACGGCGACGATTTGCTGGTGGTGGGTGTTGTTACGCGCCCGTTTAATTTTGAGGGATACGTCCGCGAAAAGCAGGCCGACGAAGGCATTAAAGAAATGCAAAAGTATGTGGACTCTATGATTATTGTCCCGAACGAAAAACTTTTTGCCAATATTGACCCGGAAACTTCCTCCCGTGATGCGTTTAAAATGGTGGATGAAGTGCTGTTGCAGGCTGTAAAGGGTATTTCCGAAGTGATTACAAAACCGGGCGAAGTGAACATTGACTTTAACGATATTCGCAAGGTAATGTGCCACTCCCATAAATCCCTTATCGGCATTGGCGAAGGCAGCGGGCCGGGGCGGCATTTGTTGGCCGTCAAACAGGCTATATCTTCGCCGCTTTTGGAAAATGCGGATATCCGCGGCGCAAAAGGGTTTATTGTCCATTTTTCAGCCGAGGAAAACCTGACCCTTTTGGAACAGGGCGAAGTGATGAATTTAATCCGCCAGTACGCCAGCAACGATTCTATTATTATGTTCGGACACTCGTACGATTCCACTTTAAACGGGATGTTTAAAGTAACCGTTATCGCTACGGGTTTCAGCGCCGAAAAGGCCAGCGTTTTCAACGCGCGCCGGCCGCTTCCCAATGCCGGTATGCCGGCTTCTTTTTCTGTTAAAAAACCTGCGGCCGAGGATATGTTTACTTCGTATGAACCCAAAATATCCGAGCCGGAGGATGCTATGCTTATCCCGGCGTGTTTGCGCCGCAAAAAAAACCGGTAGTATAGGAGACTTATATGGCGGTAGGATTACAAAGTTTATTAAGAACAGTAGTGGACAACAAAGCCAGCGGTTTGCATATCCGCGGTAATTCCAACGCGTATGTGCGCTTGAACGGGCTGATGAAGCCTATTGATGACAGTTTTTTGCCCAACGACGAAGTCAAAAAAATGGCCTATGCCTGTATGGGCGAACGCGAACGCCGTATTTTTGAACAGTACAGTGCGGTGGACTTTTCGTTGGATGCCAAATCTTTTGGACGTTTCCGCTTTAACGTATTCCGCCAAATGGGCAAAATTTGTATGGCTATCCGTCATATTCCGCTCAAAATTCCTACCTTTGAAGAACTCCGTTTGCCGGGAGATATTTTGCGCAAAATGTCCAACACGCGTCGCGGGCTCATCTTGGTAACGGGTATGACGGGCTCCGGTAAAACATCTACTTTGGCCGCTATGATTGACCATATCAATAAAAACCGCGCCGGACATATTTTGACGATTGAAGACCCTATTGAATTTATGCACACGGACAACCGTTGTATTGTCAGCCAGTTGGAACTGGGGGTGGATACCCCGTCTTATACGGCGGCTTTGCGCGCGGCTATGCGCCAAGACCCCGACGTGATTTTAATCGGCGAATTGCGCGACCCCGAAGTAATGCGCGCTGCTGTCGGCGCGGCGGAAACGGGCCAGTTGGTGTTGGGTACTATGCACACGGTAAACGTAACACAGACGCTTTCGCGCTTGGTGGATGCGTTCCCGGTGGAACAGCACGACCAGGTAAGACTCCAACTGTCCGAACTTATCCGCGGAATAGTCTGCCAACGCTTATTGCCGACGGTTAAACCCGGTATGCGCCCGGCTTTGGAAGTATTAGTTTCTACCCCACAGGTCCGCAAACTGATTTTGGAAAATAAACCCAGCGACTTGCAAAAAGCAATGCAACAGGGTGAATTTTACGGGATGAACACTTTTGACCAAGCATTAGCCCACTTGTACAAAGAGGGGGCTATTGACCTGGAAACGGCTCAGTCCGCCGCCACCAGCCCTGATGCTATTATGTTGGCTATCCGCGGTGTAAGCGGCAGTTTGGATGCGGTGAACGAATAGTATGCGCACAAACGGATATTTAATTGCTATTGACGGTACCGCCGGAACGGGTAAATCCTCGGTGGGGTGTGCGGTGGCCGCACATTTGGGATACGGCTTTTTAAGCACGGGGGAAATGTACCGTGCTCTGGCCTATAAGGTGTTTGCTAAAAAAATTAATCCCGAGGACCACGATGCGGTGTTGGAAGCCGCCCGCCAGTTGCGTTTTACATTTATGCGCCAGCCGGATGCCAAACTTAAAATGTTTGTGGACGGCGAATATTTGGGCGACAAACTCCATTTAGAAGAAGTCGGCGCGGTTGCCAGCCGCGTTTCCACCAACGGCGAAGCCCGCCGCGTGCTGACCGACAAAATGCGAGACGTAGGCGAGGACGGCGGTATCGTAATGGAAGGGCGGGACGTGGGAACGGTGGTGTTCCCGGATGCGGAAATTAAATTTTATTTAGATGCGTCCGCCGAGGAGCGCGCCAAGCGCCGGGTCAATCAGTTAAAGGAAGCCGGCCAAAAGGCTGATTACAACCAAATTCTAAAAATGATTCAGGAACGCGATTACCGGGACAGCCACCGCGCCGTCAGCCCCTTAAAACCTGCGGAAGATGCTGTGGTAATTGACACTTCTTCCCTTACAATGCAGCAGGTAATAGATGCGGTTTTGGAGAAAATCAAACACTATGCTTCTTAATTTGATAAAATTAATAGCAAGGATTTATTTTAAAACCTTTTACGATTTTAAAGTAGAAGGACTTGAAAATATACCCAAAACGGGTGCCCTGATTATTGCAGGGAACCATTTGTCCAATGCGGATCCGCCGGCTATCGGCAGTTTTGCCGGGTTGGTGCGCGATTCCCGTTTTGTTGCCAAAAAGGAACTGTTTTCCGTTCCCGGGTTGGGGTGGTTCTTCCGCCGGAGCGGATATATTCCTGTGGACCGGGCGCGCTCCATAGATGCGTTTGGTTCGTTGCAATCGGTGGTGCACGCTTTGGAAAAAGGCGAAAGTGTGGTGATGTTCCCCGAGGGAACCCGCAGTAAAACGGGCAAGCCGCAAAAGCCGAAAAGCGGTATCGGGTACTTGGTCTATACGACAGGTGCGCCGGTGCTCCCGGTAAAAGTAGAAGGGACCTTTGGCTGGCCGTGGGTGCGCAAAATCCGTGTGAAATTCGGGACGGTAATGCACTTGAAAAAAGACCCGGCCCTGGACCATAAAGCGCAGTATAAACAATTTGCAAATCAAATAATGGAAGAAATAAATTCAATTAATATCTAACGGAGGTTACGCAGTTCTCCCGCAGGGAAGAACTGTAATAAGGACTTATGACGATGAACGAAGAAATTAAAAATACCGAAGACACAATTAACGAACAAGAAATGACGATGGCCGAGTTAATTGCGCAGCAAGAGTCTTTATCGGAGAAGTTGTACAAAAAAGAAATCGTAGAAGTACCCGTAGTACAGATTAACCAAGATTATATTTTGGTGGATACCGGCGCTAAAAAAGAAGGCGCGATTGCCGTTGCTGAATTTGAAGGCAAAACCCTTCCCGCCGTGGGCGATACCATTTCCGCCGTGCTCGTAAAACGCGGCAGTGATGAACGTCCGTCCATCTTGTCCCATAAAAAAGCCTTGGAATACTTGGGTTGGGACATCTGCAAAAAAGCCTACGAAGCCAAAGAACGCGTAAAAGGTACGATTGTACAGTGCGTAAAGGGCGGTTACATTGTGGAAGTGTTCGGCGTGAACGGTTTTATGCCGCTTTCCTTGTCTGAACTCCACACGGCTTATAAACACTATTTGCCCGTAGGTGCCAAAATCAAAGCCCAAATTGTAGAATTTGCCAAGGAAAAACAGAAACTTATCATTTCCCGCAAGCAAGTGTTGGAGGAGGACGAAGCCGTCCGCCGCGAACAAGTGTTGGGCGAAATTAAAGAAGGCGACGTGTTGCGCGTAGTGGTTTCCAAAGTAGATAAGGACAAATTGTTCTTACGCTTCCACGGCATTGAAGGCGTGGTGAACTTGGAAAATATCGCCTGGAAAGAACCCGAAACGGCTATTTCCAATTTCCGCCGCGGACAGCGCCTCAAAGCCAAACTCTTAAAATTGGATAAAGAAACCCCGAGATTGGAGTTCGGTTTGAAACAACTCTTCTTGAATCCGGCCGATGCGTTGAAACGCCGCTATCCGTATAAGAGTTCCGTTAAAGCCGTTATTACCAAAGTAGATGCCGAAAACGGTGTAGAATGCACCATTGGCAAAAATAACACCAAAGGGTTTATCAGCCCCTTTGAAATGGGACGCGACTTTACCGCCAAGGAAGGCGACACCATTACGGCGCTCGTAGTCGGTGTGGATCCGGAAACCTTTACGGTGAACCTCTCCGTCAAGAAATACGACCAAGTGCAAAACCGCAAAGTGGTCGCCCAGTATTTGAAACAGGCCCCGCGCCCGACCCTCGGTCAGTTGTTGCAGGACTCTTTCAAAACCGGTTCTGACGAAGAAAACAAATAAGTTAGATATTATTGAATCCAAACCCGGAGCATACAACCTATGCCCCGGGTTTTTTGTTGGATAACATAAGGTCGAGGCCCCAGGGAACTTCTGTCTGGGGTTTGTTGTTATAAATAGAAAAGTAGATTTCTTCCAAAATGGCTCTGATTTTAAGAAAAACAAATTCCTGCCCCCTGCGGACAGCCAAATTCCGCAGAGATGACAGAAAATAAAGACTGTTATTTATTTGGTAAGGCGGGCCCAGAGGGAACCCTTTTCATTTGCGGCCGGCAGGCTTTCTTTGGGCAAAACACCCAACAAAATGCCTTTATCGTCCACCACGGGCAGGGAGTCCGTTTCGGCGTGTAAAAACAATTCGCGGGCCTGTTTTGCGCTATCTTGCGGGTGCAAAAAAATAGCCGGGCTCATCACGCTGCCACAAACAGATTGGGTGGTATAAAAAGCCAACTCGGCGGTGCGGATAAATCCTTTTAATTCGCCGTCTTTCCCGGTAACGTAGCAAACCGCAGGCAATTTTTTGCGCGGCAAACTTTTCAGCCGTTCAATCAACGCGGAGAGTTTGCTTTCCGTCCGCACAGCCACAAAATCCGTACGCATCAGCCGGCCTGCACTGTCGGGAGAAAAGGAATTGGCTTCCGTTAGCAGTTTTACAAAGGCGGGTTCCAACGCAGCGGACAGTCGCTCGCGGTACGGGGTGGAAAATTCCTTCCACAATTTAGCCGCCTGCTCCACATTTAACCGCGCCAAAATGTACGAGGCTTGTTTTAACGGCAACCGCCGCAAAACAGCCGCCGCCTTCGGCGGGTCCATCGGGTTTAGGCAACTTACCACCACCTGCGCTTTAAGCGGGCCGATTAACAGCAAGACTTCGTGCGTCGCCAAAGAAGCCAACGCGCGGGCGGCCTCTTGCGGAGCCGCCAAAATAAATTTTTCAGTTATTACGCCCGCCAAGGCGTGCATAGGAGCGTTCATTTTAAATTATCCTCTGTTAATTTATTATAATAAATTAACGCCCGATAAGGCCAAACTGTGAGGTGAAACTATGTTTTTTAATAAACCTTTTCACGCCGTAACCTTTCAAGATGTAGTGCAATTCTGCCGCCGGGGACTGCCCGAAGGCAAACAGTTAGATTACAAATATATTATGCCCAAGAACCGCGAAAAATTCGCCAAAACAATTGCGTCGTTCGCCAATGCCTTGGGCGGCCTTATCATTTTGGGGGTGCAAGACGACCGCAACGACCGCCCCAAACCGCCCTTTACCGGGATTGCGTACCACGAAAAAATGCGTAACTCCATTGAGGACGTTATCCAAGTATATATTGACCCGATTGTATTCGTGGATATTAACATTTGCGTAAGCCCGCACGGGGACAGGATGTTCGTCCTCATCAATATTCCGCAAAGCAACTTAACCCCGCACCTGGTCGGCCCGTCCAAACGGGCGTATATCCGCACCGGGCAGAGCAGCCGGCCGGAAATAATTGTTCACCCGGCTAAACTGCCGTGGCTGTTGGACCACCGCCAAAAATCCGAGCGGTTGCGGCATATCCTTTATGATAAAGCCGAAAGCCATTTTGATAATTACTTAAAAACAATGAACGTTTCCGCCAACGGCGAAACGGTCTGCACTTTATCTCTTTTGCCGCTGTACCCGGACGAACCTTTGACCGATTACAAAAAATTGCCCGAAATGATAGCAGCATCTTCTTCCCGCGCCCCCTACGGCACAATGGCAGACCTGGACTATCCGCTCCGCCCGGTACAAGACGGCGTGGCGGTAATTTCCAACACGCGCGGCGTATATAAGATGACAGAATTCAACGATTACGGCCTGATAATGAATAAACAAATTGCCTCCCGGGAGGAAATATTTAACGGCCACACCGCCAAAACCGTGCGCATAGAAGTATTGGCGCAAAATGTAACGCTCTTTCTGCTCACCGCGCGCAAATTTTTAACCCGGCTTGCCTTTGGCGGACCGTTGTATTTCCGCTTTAAAATGAACAACACGCGCGCTTTGCGCGCCCTTTTCGGCAAGCGGCAGGCCACCGTACTGGAAGATTATTTGCGCCTGGATAGGGAAATTACACTTTCCGATTTAGACGCCCGTCTGCCGGAGTTGCTGGCTAATGTACTGCAAGAAGCGGCTTGGTCGCTTGGTTTGCGTACCGAATCAAACGAAATTAAGGACTTGATTAAGCACACCTTGGGAGAAGCCAAATGAGTGAAATTTTTTACTCTACCGACCCTAATTTTTGCCCGCATTGTAAACATATTCCGTGCATCTGCAATCAACTGGGCGCGCCCAAAAAGCAAACCGAGCCGGTACGTGTGCGCTTTGTAAAAAACACCAAGGGCAGTGGAACAACAGTAGTGGAACGTCTGCCGCTCCACCCGCAGGGAAAGGAAGAGTTACTTAAAAAAATGAAAAAAGCCTTGGGGTGTGGCGGCACGATAAAAGAAGGACATTTGGAAATACAAGGCGATAAAAAACTGCGCGCGGCGCAAATTTTGGAAAAAGAAGGCTACAAAGTCCGCATTTTATAAAATTATGATGAAGGGTTTTACACTAATTGAACTGTTGGTCGCCGTACTTATTATCGGCATTTTGTCCGCGGTGGCGATTCCGTATTATTACAACGCGGTGGAAAATGCGCGCATTACGGAAGTGGTGCTTTTATGGGGACGGCAAAAAAACTTTGCAAACGGACGTTTTATGAGTGCGGAACAGGCGGCCCGGCTAACGGAACAAATTAAAAAGGCAAATTTAAAATATTTCACGGGTGAGGCCGTCTGCCGCCCGGAAAATAACGAAGATATCCCCTGTTGGGAAGCCGTTTTCACGCAAACCGCACCAAGTCCGCACGCCCGCTACCAACTGACGACTGCCAACAATTTTATGGATTTGGCCTGTATTGGCCTAAACCGTGCAGGAGAGAATTTTTGCGAGGGGCAATCCCGCCAATCCGCCCCACGCGAAATAGACGGCAAAAAAGCCTATATTATTAGATAAGCCTGCGCCCACAAGGGGCCGGATTTATCGTTATTAAATTAGAGGTCATCCTGCATTGCCGCCCATACCGCTAGGCATTACCCCGTAGTGTTGCTGGACAGGAAGTGTTGTTATTAAACAAGCAGGTCATCCTGAACTTGTTTCAGGATCTACCGATTGTGTTGTTTGGCTTTTGCATTGTTGTTGTCGTCATCCTGGAAAGTCGTAGTCCAGGATCTGTCGTTTCGTAAGGGAACAACAACAGCAAAAACAGATTTCCGACTACTACTTTCGGGAATGACACCTTTGTAATGGCACCAGCCTATTCCCTCTACCAAAAAAACGGGTCAAGCCAATTCCAAAACTGCGCAATATTTTCAAAAAGTTTATCAATTAGTCGTAAATTCGTATCCAAGTTGTCAGGCTTGTGCAGAGGCTTGACTCCGTTTTTTTTTTTTTGGTAAATTTTGGTGAGCAGAGAGTCTGTAAGGGGGGACGTGCGTGGTGGTTAAAAGCCGCTAAAAAGGGTGTTTTTGCTCGTTCTTTCTGTCCCTCCTCTAACAAGACAGAAAGCCACGGGGCGTACGCAATACTATCCGTACGCCCCCTATTTTAAAAGGAGGGAAAAATGAAGAATAACCGAAAGAAGAAAGCGTTTACGCTTACGGAACTTTTGGTAGTGGTCATCGTGATAGGCGTATTGTCCGCGGTGGTATTGCCGAAGTTCAGCAAAGTAATTGAAACGCGCAAAACGACGGAAGCCGAAGAAATGATGGCAGCCGTGAGAACGGAACAGGAAAGACGCTGTGCCCTGGATAAAAACTATACCACAGACGCGGCCACGGTCAATTTGGCCTCGTTAAATACCAAGAACTTTAAGTACACATTAAAGAACACGGGCATAGAAGCGGCCAGCACGGGTAAATACGGCTATACTTTAAAAATGCCGTCTTACCGGGACGGACGTTTGTGCTGTGATAGCGCGGAACAATGTGCCAAGTTAAATAAAAATTATCCTTTGTGCAGTGAACTGACCGCCAAGGCGGACTACACGAGCGGCGCGGAGTGCGCGGCGGGTGAAGTACCCGATAATACACCGAAAACTTGTGAAGGTTCTTCTACGCAAGCCTGCGGGTGCAAAAACGGCGGCAAACGAACGAGAACCTGCGATACGACTACGGGTACTTGGAGCGCGTGGAGCGCCTGCTCTATTGCCGACTCTTGCGAATGTAAGGGAATGCAACCTGCTTCCTTCCAATTTTGCAATACTTGCGGTACGAAAACACGCACGGTAACGTGCGACAGCACCACAGGCGAGTGGGTTCGCGGCGAATGGGGCGCGTGCGACAAGACAGCAGCAGAATGCAACTCAGGCGAGTGTACAAATGGAGACACGAAGACGGAAGCCTGTGGTAATTGCGGAACGCAAGAGATCACTTGTATTAACGGAAGATGGGTCGCTGGCATTTGCCAAAACCAGGGGGAATGTAAGGCTGGGATAATGTCATTTGTTGGCGGTGCGGAGTGTACTAGCGGTGGCGATTTTTCCCAAATGACAATGGGTAATAACAAGTTGGATACAACGCTAGATAGCAATTTAAATGCGCATCCCTCTGCCAATCCTAACGTTGGTAATACAAATACTGGCCCCTTTAAGACCTATTCGGGCCGTGTGTGTAATGATAAATGCCAATGGGAAGATATGCCCTGTAACCGCGTTTCCGGCGGCGGTGGCGGCGGTGGCGGTGGCGGCGGTCCTCTTTTAGGAGATGATTGTGAGCCTAAAACCACTAGATATATGTCTGCTGATTTAACAGTAACTGTTTATGTAACAGAAAATCCTTGTACGGGTGAGCGGTGGGCAACCAGTAGCTCTTTTTGAAAAAGTAGTTTTTTATTGAAAAGAAACCCCTTCGCTTTGGTGAAGGGGTTTCTTGCCGTTATACACAGCATAAGGCGCAATTAATCGTCAACTGGGGCATAAAGAGGCACAGCCCGCAGGGCTATATTTGGGAGTGTGGGGGAACGTCGTGGGTAATCCACTTGTTGGCGCCTAAAACGCTGCCTTTGCCAATGGTTACGTTGCCAAGAACGGTGGTTTCGGCATAGATGATGACGTCATCCTCTATATTGGGGTGGCGTTTAATGCCTTTTACGGGGTTGCCGTGTTCGTCCAAGGGGAAACTCTTTGCGCCTAAGGTAACGCCCTGATAGAGTTTTACATTGGCACCAATTACGCAAGTCTCTCCAATCACCACACCTGTACCGTGGTCAATAAAAAAGCCAGGCCCGATTTCCGCGCCGGGGTGAATATCAATGCCGGTTAAACTATGGGCATATTCGGTAACGATACGCGGAATCAAACGCACCCCGTTTTTATGTAAAAAGTGGGCCATACGTTGTAAAGTGATGGCGGTAACACCGGGATAGCACAAAAGGGGTTCAACCGGGTTTACGGCGGCAGGGTCGCCCTCGTAGGCGGCGGTAATATCCGTAATCAGCAAGCGTTGGATAGCGGGCAAGGCAAAGATAAAATCGTGCGTGAGCCGGGCCGCCCGGGAACGGCACAAATTGCAGTCGGCTTTTTCTTTACACAAAAAGCAAAGCGCATTTAAAATCTGTATTTCCAACCTTGCGGCTAATTGTTCCAATGTGGCGGGGCAGGCTTTTTGCTCGGTACACTCCAAGGGATATTGGTACAAAAAATCTTTAAACGCGCAAAAAAGTTCTACCGTTTCTTTGGCGGAGGGGATAAACTGGGCCTTTTCGTAAAATTTTTTGTCAAAAGTGCTTTTTAGTTCATCAGTTACGCTGGAAAACGGATTCATAGCGGCCCCTTACATTTTAAAGTCTTCCCCAAGATACAGGCGGCGGGCGTTAGCGTCGTTAAGCAAGGTGTTTTGGTCGCCCTCTACCAAAATTTTACCGTCGTAAATCAAATAAGCGCGCTCCGTAAGCGGCAGGGTTTCGCGTACGTTGTGGTCGGTAATCAGCACCCCGATACCTTTATCTTTTAATTTAAAAATCATATGGCGCAAGTCGGATACGGTAATCGGGTCAATACCCACAAAAGGTTCGTCTAACAGGATAATTTTCGGGTTGCTAATCATACAGCGCGCAATTTCCATACGGCGTTTTTCTCCGCCGGAGAGGGTCCACGCTTTTTGCTTGGCTAATTTGGTAAGGCCAAATTCGTTTAACAGGGCTTCCACGCGGCGTTTTTGCTCTTGTTTGTCATCCAAAATGCGCTCCAATACGGCAAGCAAGTTTTCCTCTACCGTAAGGCCTTTAAAAATGGTGGGTTCCTGCGCAAGATATCCCAGGCCGTGGCGGGCGCGTTCGTACATAGGCAGTTTGGTTACGTCGTCCCCGTCAATAAAAACGCGGCCCTTGGTCGGGCTGATAAAACCGACCATCATATAAAAAGAGGTGGTTTTCCCGGCGCCGTTGGGGCCTAACAGGCCGACGATTTCGCCGGACTTAACGTGTATATCCACTCCTTTTACGACCATACGGTCCTTGTAAACTTTAACAATTTGTTCGCTGCGCAGTTCCATAATTAAAACCCCTAAAATTTGGTGTTGGCGGAGGCTTCGTTCAGCCGGGGGGAAACCGCCCAGCCCTGCACCTTGCCGTCTAATATTATTTTTTTGCCCTCGTTATCCGTTTGCACCTTATCCGCTATTATAGCAAATGTACCTTCTTCGCTCGTGCCGTGCAGCAGCGGGCGGGAACCATAGGCATAAGATGCGTTGTTGTTCCCGTCATAAATAATGGTGTCGGCCTCCAAGGTTCGCAGGGAGTCCGAAGCGGATGCGCCGCCTTCCAAAAGCAAATGGTTTTTGGCTTGGCGGTAGGTGGCTTTGTCTGCGGTGAGTGTCTGCGGGCCTTGCGGTGTGTCGCGCACCACGCGGACGTTCCCTTCTAAAATAAAAATCTGTTCGTTTAAATCAAATTCTGCTTTTTTTGCATAAGCGGTGGCGGTTCCGTTTTTTTTGTCGGTGTAAATCAGGCGGATTTGTTTGCCTTTGTTGGCGGTTAAAATGCCCTTTTGCGTTTTGTAGTTGTAGCGGGCATAGTCGGCATAGGCTTGATATTCGGGCGCGTTCGTTTCGGCTTGGCGCAGATAGACGTTCCCTTTGGCGGTAAAGCGGTGTAAGGCGCGTTCGGACAAGGCATAATCGGCGCGGAAACGGTACGTTCCGTTATCGTAAGAAACGTTGCCCTTAAATTCCTCTTGCTGTTTGTCTTTGTAAATTATCCAACTGTCGCTTTGTACTAGTCCGCCCAAAACTGCGGGCATTTTGCTGACGGCGGCTTTTTGTTTTAAATTGCGTTTGGCTTGTGAGAGTTGCTTTTTGGCGGGCGGAATTTTAATCTCCGGCCCTTGGGCGCGTACCGTCCGGCAGCCGCTTACCGCCACAGTTGCCAGCAAAGGGAGCAAAAGAAGCCATTTTGTGTTCATTTGTGTAAGGTTTCCTTGTTTAGTTTTAATTCGTTCGTGCGCGCAGGCAAACGGGTGGTTTGTTTTTTCAGTTCTATTTTGGACAGTTTGGAATCCGTTTCCACACCGCCCTTGGCTGTTACTTTGGCCCCGCCGCGGGTGATGACCGTTTTGGTGTCGGACCAAATGCGGTTTTTGTCCACATCATAGGAAAATTGTTCCGCCGTAATGGTGGCCTTTTCAGTTAAAGATTTTATAATGGCGTGCCCTTCAATAGAGACCAGTTTGCTCGGGTAGTCAAAGGAGCCGGTTTCTCCGGTTACTTGCACGCTGTCCCGTCCGTTTTCTTTAAGTAGAAGTACGGGTTTTTTTAAAGTGGCACTTTTTAAATCGGAAAAATCTACCGCATCTGCGCGCAGAATCCATTGTTTTTGGTTGTCCTTGGACTCAAAAATAGAAACCTGTGTAGCCAGTTGCATACCGGCTTCCTCGGCGGGTGAAAAGGTTTCGCTCCCGCCGCAGGCGGCTAACAAAGGTACGATAGAAAACAAAAAGAATTTTCTCATTTTTTATCCAAAAATGCCAAGTATTCAATTAAATCTTTTTCGTCAATAATGCCCACCACCTTGCCGGATTTATCCAGCACCGGCAGATTGTCCACGTGGGTAGAGTGAATCATTTTGGCGGCATCAATGGCGGGAAGCGTATCCAAAATATGGTGCGGGTTACGGGTCATTACTTCGGTAATGTTTTTATTGAGCAGGTCCGAGCCGTTTTGCAGTAAGCGGCGTAAATCTCCGTCGGTAAAGTACCCCAGCAGATGACCCTTGCCGTCCACAATGCTGGTGGCCCCGGCGGCCCCGGTTTGGGTCATTACAAACAGCGCGTCTTTAACGGAGGCCGTTTCGCGCACGGTGGGGTTATTTTTCCCTTTGCGCATTAAATCTTTTACTTGCTGGGTAAGCAGTTTGCCCAAGGAACCCCCCGGGTGAAAGACGGCAAAATCACGTTTTTCAAAATGTTTAATTTTCATTAAGCACAAGGCCAGCGCATCACCCACAGCCAAGGTGGCGGTGGTGGAAGCGGTGGGGGCCAGGTTGTAGGGGCAGGCTTCGCGTTCAATATGGATAGTGAGGTGAATATCGGACATTAATGCCAGTTTAGAATGCGCGTTGCCCGTCATACCGATAATGGTTAATTTGCGCCGTTCCAAAGAGGGGAGAATTTTGTTGATTTCCTCGGTTTGTCCGGAAAAAGAAATTGCCAAAATTACGTCGCCGGGCATAATCATCCCCAAGTCTCCGTGCAGGGCTTCCACCGGGTGCACAAAGAAAGACGGCGTACCCGTAGAGGCCAAGGTGGCGGAAATTTTGCGGCCGATAATGCCGCTTTTGCCGATACCCAGCACTACTACGCGGCCCTTGGTTTTGGCAATTACGTCCACGGCTTTTAAAAATTGGTCGTCAATGCTTTTTTTGCTTAGTTCCAGGGCTTCCAATTCTATTTCCAGCACGCGGCGTGCCATACGTTTTACGGCGGTTTCAGAAAATTCTTGTGTCATAGTTTCACCTGTTTATCCACGGGGTCGCTTCGGGTGCGGGCCGTTGGGTTTTAAACGGCTCGGGCAAGCGGGCCGTTACAAAGGAAAAAATAAAATACAGCCCCGTACAAACCGTCAAAAGCAGGCCGAGCAATAAGGCCTGTTTTTTAAAAGAAGGGATCCAGACGGGGCGACTGTTAATCATTTGAATTTTTTAACCAGTTCGTCAATGGCGCATAACTGGCGCGTCATTTGGGCGGCCATTTTTAAATCTAATGAGTTCGGGCCGTCGGACAAAGCGTGGTCCGGGTCCGGGTGCGCTTCAAAAAATACACCCGCAATTCCAAGTGCGGTTGCCGCTTTGGCCAGTACGGGGGCTAATTGGCGGTTGCCGCCCGTGGCAGAGCCTAATGCTCCGGGCTTTTGCACCGAGTGGGTCGCGTCAAAAATAACAGGATAGCCAAACTGTTTCATAACTTCCAACGAACGCATATCCACGACTAAATCTCCGTAGCCGAAACTGGCTCCGCGTTCGGTAAGTAAAATTTTGTGGTTGCCGCGGGATTCAATTTTTTTGATAACCTGTTCCATTGCCGCCGGGGCCAAGAATTGGCCTTTCTTTACATTGACGGCTTTGCCCGTATCGGCGCAGGCCAATACCAAATCGGTTTGGCGGCACAGGAACGCCGGAATTTGCAAAATATCGGCTACTTGGGCCACTTCTTCGGCCTGCCACGGTTCGTGGACATCTACCACGAGCGGAAGGCCGGTAATTTTTTTGGCTTTGGCTAAAATTTCAAGTCCCTTGGCAAGCCCCGGCCCGCGATACGCATCTACCGAGGTGCGGTTTGCCTTGTCAAAGGAGGCTTTTAAAATAAAGGGGTGTTTTGTCTTGGCGATAATGGCTTTGAGTTTTTTGGCGGTATCTATATAGTGCGTTTCGCTTTCAATCACGCACGTCCCGGCCATAAATGCCAAGGGTAAAGTGTTGGAAATCTTGTAATTACCTATTTTGATGATTTTCTGCATACCCATATCATAGCAAATTTTGCCCGCGTTCTATATAGAAATACGCCGAAAAAAACTTGTATTTTTGCGCCGGGTATTTTATACTATATCCGTAGATATCCCTTTTAGGAGGATTTTATGAACAGAGGTTTTACGTTAATTGAACTCTTGGTAGTGGTGCTGATTATCGGTATATTATCGGCTATTGCGTTGCCGCAATATGAAGTGGCGGTGGAAAAGAGCCGCGCTTCCGAAGCGTTTGTAAACGGACGGGCGATTGTGGATGCGATGAACCGCGCCTTGAACGAACGCCCCAATGATTTGCCCAAAACGCGCTATGACCTGGATATTAAACTTTCGGGTGGGTCTTGGAATGCGGCAGGAAACCAATATACCACTAGTTTGTTTGCATACGATTTGTCCAATGGCGACCGTGTGGAAGCCACACGCAATTTGGGCGGGTCCGAAAAGTATGTATTAACGTTCTTCAATAACTACAACGATGTTGCCACCTTGCGCACTTGCACGCCGACCGGTTCCACCGCCGCGGACTTGTGCAAATCGTTTGCGGGTTCCGGCTTTACAGTTAAATAACGTAGTAGTCTGGTTAATTTTTTATTTTCCCCGGGAGAGTGTTTTATAAGGCTCTCCCGGTTTTTTGCGTGTGGTTTTATCATATAAGAGGTACAACTTTCGGGAATGACGACGAAGACAAGAACTGAACAAGACACTTCTCTCTAAAAATGACTGCAAAAAGCAAA
This sequence comes from Candidatus Avelusimicrobium sp., assembly GCF_056976295.1. NCBI lineage: Bacteria > Pseudomonadati > Elusimicrobiota > Elusimicrobia > Elusimicrobiales > Elusimicrobiaceae > Candidatus Avelusimicrobium > Candidatus Avelusimicrobium sp. The sequence goes on along the minus strand of NZ_DBMCTG010000008.1, from coordinate 36,407 downwards.
AGCAAACGTCATCCCCGAGTGTTTTGGCGGCCCGCCAGGACCCGGCGCGGAGCGTTCGGGAATCTAATCCTTGTTTTATAACAACAGATCCTGGACTACAACTTTCCAGGATGACGGCAACGACGAACAACAGATTCCCGAGCCCTGCGGGCGGCCACTCTTTCGGGAATGACGACAAAGACAAGGAATAAACACGAGACTTTCCAACAAGGGTTTTTAAAAATGAAACAACAAGCAAAAGCAATCGTCATCCCCGAATATTTTGGCTATTCATAGGGCGCGGGGCTTTGCCGTTGTAATAATAGCCGAGGCCCCCGGTTTATTCAACACAGGGGCCTCAATCAGCCGATTTCTCCATAATTACTCTCTTATCCCACGATAATCCAACAGTTCAAAGTTTTGCGGTGCCGCACCGAACCTGCCGAAGGTTGCCCCGCCCCATACCTTTGGCTGACTCCAACAACCCTCGGGTTGTCGGTCCAAAGTTTGTGCAGCGGTCTTTGCACACCAAACGTACCTGTTCCGTGCCGTACAATCCTCAAAGAACTTTTTTTCTGCTTCCGCAGTCCTTTGCCTTGCCACGCTCTTCGCGCCCGCAAGCCAAACAACCGGGAACAGTTATCATCCGTTCGCACCGCCTGACATCATCCGGAAAGGCTGATGCGCCGGGGTAGTTTTCTGCCGGCCCTTACTAGGGATATGAATAGTATAACGGAGTTTCGGCCAAAATCAAGGGGCGTTATACTATATAACTAATTTTTAACACCGCCAAACCGTGCACCTGGGCTTGGTCCGTCGGAAATGTCTGTCCGTTGCCCTGCAAAAGTGTTGCGCCTTGCACTTGGACTAATAGAAAGGAGCCTTTGGCGGAAATAAGCATTTTTTTTCCGTCTAAAAATTCGTGAGCGGGTTTAATAAGCCACAGGGCGTTGTCTAATTCCAGTAGGTATTTACCGCCTTGTGCCCGTTGGCGCGGGAGCGTCCACCACTCGGTAACCTCACACCCGGTTAAAGCAGGGTAGTGCAAAGGCACGGCAGACAAAAGCGGTACGGAAACACTGTTGCTTTGCGTGGTGGGATTGTCAGCAGTGTAAGTGTTTTCCGGGGTTTGCGCGTCGCGTAAAGCAGGCAAAGGGGAAAGTGGATTTATTTCGGGATAGGTGGTGGCGGGGGTAAAAAGCCGCATAATATAAAACTCATCTAGCCCGAAAAGTTGCGCCATTTGGGCCACATATCCCTTGGAGGGGCGTCTTTTCCCGGTAGCCCACAGGGCGACTGTTGCGGTAGATACTTGCAGGAGCCGTGCTAACTTGGCTTGGGCTCCGCGCAATACACCGCCGTTCCATTTTTCCAGTTGTTTTTCAAACTTGTTTATCATTGGCTCCTCTCTAAAAATGCCTTGACCCAATTAGGCCAAAAAAACGCTTGACAAATACTAACAATACTTACTATACTAACATTTATAAACAAGTCCTAACTTGTTTATCTTACGGGCGTACAATCTTGTTTCTATCCTAACAGAAGCAACATACCAAGGGTTTAATCCTCTAAACCCGTGCCGCGCCTGTGGCATAATTGCTTGTGCGCTCTTGCTTGCGTGTTTCCCGCCAGGGAACGCAAGTCTATTGTAGCAAATAAAAAGATGTTTGGGTTAGTAAAGTTAAGATTCCAACGTAGCCGCCCTATGTGAAAAAGGCTTCCGGCCGATTGGCTTAACTTTGCTAACCGCGGTTTCTAAATATGTGTCTATATTTTGTTTTCTACTTCGTGGGGGCGGTTGGCGTTATCTGCTTTTTGCGCGAACTGGCGGATTTTTTACGCCATTAGCGATTTTTAGGCGGAGCATTAGGGAAATTATCTATAATGTAAAAATGAAATCTGGTTTTTCCCTTAACATTTACGGCCTAATTTTTGCCATTATGCTGGTTATGGCCGCGCTGACGTACCTCCTGCCCGCCGGGCAGTATAACACCGTCCAAAAAGACGGACGTTCCTATACCGTGGCCGGGTCCTATCATAAAGTGGAGTCCAACCCTCAGGGCCTTGCCGCCGTGCTGACGGCTCCCGCCAAGGCCTTTGGCGATTGCGCCGATATCATCGTGTTTATTTTTATTACCGGGGCGATTTTTACCATTTTGGAACGCACCGGCACGGTAAACGCCGTGATTTTGGGTACAAGTTATTTATTCTCGCGCAGAGACGGGCTAAAAAAATTCTTTATTCCCGCCAGTATGATACTGTTTTCCTTGGGCGGAGCGGTGTTTGGTATGGAGGAGGAAACCCTTATCTTCATCCCGCTGTTTATCCCGCTTGCGCTCTCCTTGGGGTATGATACGGCGGTGGGGGTAAGTATCCCCTTTTTAGGCGCGTGGGTGGGGTTCGGTTCGGCGTTTATGAATCCGTTTACAGTCGGCATTTCCCAGGGGATTGCGCAGTTGCCCCTTTATTCCGGTTTGGGCTACCGTGCGGTGGTGTGGGCAATTTGTACGGCGGTTGTTATCGGTTTTGTTACTTGGTACGGGGAAAAAGTCCGCAAAAACCCCACTAAAAGTATCACTTACGAGGCCGATAAGGAAAAACGCAAAAACCTGCATTTAAACGTGCTGGAAAAGCCGACTTTTAAATCCTCGCATATTTGGATTTCGGTAGTTTTTGCCTTGGGTATGGCCACTCTTGTTTATGGAGTGGCGGTGTATCATTGGTATATTATTGAAATTTCCGGCCTGTTTTTAGGTGTGGGCTTGGTGTCGGCTGTGATTGGCCGCTTGTCCTTAAACCAAACGACGGATGCCATTATTGACGGTGCGCGCAGTATGGTCAGCGTGTCTATTATGCTTGCATTGGCGCGTGCAATTGTGGTGATTGCTTCCGACGGGCGCATTTTGGATACCGTATTGCACGCCATTGTGCAGATTATTGGGCAACAGCACCCCTTGGTTGCCGTGGAAGGGATGTTTTGGGCGCATACGTTTATCAACTTTTTTGTGGCGTCCGGCTCCGGCCAAGCCGTGCTGACAATGCCTGTGATGATTCCGTTGTCCGATTTATTGGGTATCAGCCCGCAACTGTCCATTTTGGCTTACCAGTTTGGCGAAGGCTGGACGAACGCAATTATCCCTACCGCCCCTGTTACAATGGCGGCTATCGGTATGGCGGGGATTCCCTGGCTTAAATGGGCCCGGTGGAATTTGGGCCTGCAAATTGTCTTGGCTGTGCTCTCTATGCTGCTCTTAATCCCGCCTTATTTACTGCATTGGTAGCCTGTTTCGGTTTGTTTAAAGGCCCCCTTTCGCAGGGGCCTTTTTTACGTCCTTTTTATGAATTTATCCGCTAAAATTGATTTGGAAAACTGTATTTTTGCACGGGCCTCGCGCTTGTCCTCCCCGGTGGACGGGGTGCGCGGGGGCTTGGCTTCGCCGGAGGGGGACATCTGTTTACAAAAACTAATAATCGTGTATAACCGCTTTTTTGCCGCAGAAAACGGCGCAGATTTACCGGATGAAAATTCCTTTTTAACGTGGCAGGAATTTGTAAAAGAACGGCATTTTTTGCCCTTTTTGCACCCCCAAGGAGTGCCTTTTTATGCGTGCGATTTTAAGGCAAATCTCTTTTACTGGGAAAATAAATTTGACAAATAAAAAATACTTTGCTATAATATAAATATAATTACAAAGCGCAAAAAGCGGTTTGTAATTTTTTTATCTCCGGGCGCTCGGCCCACCCTTTCCTTTTACTTTCCGAATATGCCAAACGGGACTTTTTATTAGCCCCGTAATTCTTATTTGGAGTTTTTCAATATGTCTGCTAAAAAACCGCTCTCCTATCAGCCGGAGTATTGCGAGCGATTACTCGCTTTTTTTAATGTGGCTCCGTTTACCGTTACCGAGGTGCAAAAGCGCGACGGCAGTATCAGCCTGGTGGAAACCGCCGCCGAATTGCCCACCTTTGCCGCCTTTGCCAAAATGTTGGGTACTACCTGTGCTGTCCTATCCTCTTGGGAAAAAAAGCACCCCGCCTTCCGTCTGGCCGTCCAAAAAGCGCGCGACTTGCAAGGCAATATCCTTATCCAAAACAGCCTGCGCGGCAATTATTCTTCGTCCTTTGCCGTATTTACCGCCAAAAATTTATTAGGGTGGAAAGACGGAAAAGAGGATATCCCGCATACGGATATTGTTGTGCGTTGGGAGGAAAACAAATGAATAAATCCGCTGTGGTTATTCCCTATTCCCCGCGCCCGGTACAGGCGCAAATTCACCCGCAGTTGGAAAGCCACCGCTTTTGCGTCTTGGTTACGCACCGCCAACTGGGTAAAACAGTTTGCGCCGTCAACCATTTGCTTAAAAAAGCATTGCAAAATCCGCTTCCGCACGCACGGTATTTTTATATTGCCCCCTTTTTAAAGCAGGCCAAAATGATTGCCTGGGATTACGTTAAACGCTATACTGCACCGCTTCCGGACGTTACTGTAAACGAAAGTGAACTGGCTGTCTGTTTGCCCAACGGCGCGCGGATTTGGGTGTGCGGGGCCGATAACCCCGATGCCTTGCGCGGTACTTATGCCGACGGTGTAGTGCTGGACGAATACGCGCAAATTAAACCGGATGTATTTACTGAAATTATCCGCCCGATGCTTTTGTCGCGTGAGGGGTGGGCCGTTTTTATGGGCACTCCTAAGGGGCAGAACGCCTTTTTTGAATTGTTTAACCGGGCGCAAAAATCTGCTTTGGCGGAACCTGCTGTGTGGTGGACGGGGGTTTTCCGTGCGGACGAATCGGGTGTCATTTCTCCCGCGGAACTTGCACGCTTGAAAGATGAAACGCCGGATACTATTTTCCGCCAGGAATATTTGTGTGATTTTACCGCAAGTGCTGAAAATGTGTTAATTCCCATAGATTCGGTTTTGTCTGCCTGTTCCCGCTCGTACAGCCCGGCGGAGGTGTGCTTTGCCCCTAAAATTATGGGCATTGACCCGGCACGCTTCGGTGATGACAGAAGCGTTATTTTCTGCCGCCAGGGCTTGCAGGCCTTTGCGCCCTTGGTATTCCGGCGGCTTGACAATATGACGTTGGCCGACAGGGCCGCGCGCCAAATAAATATCTTCCGCCCAGACGGTGTATTTGTGGATGCCGGGTGCGGCGGGGGCGTTATTGACCGCTTGCGACAACTGGGCTTTTGCGTAACAGAGGTGCCTTTCGGCGGGGCTTCTTTGTACCCTGCTCAATATGCCAACAAGCGGGCGGAAATGTGGGGCGAAATGCGGGACTGGTTAAAAGCCGGCGGGGCCTTGCCGCCGTTGCCGGAATTAAAGGCCGATTTGTGCCAGGTATGTTATGATTATGACGCGGCGGGGCGGATGCGTTTGGAACCCAAGGAAAAATTAAAAGAACGCTGCGGACAAAGCCCGGATTTGGCTGATGCGCTAGCCCTTACTTTTGCCGCGCCCGTCCGCCCGCGACATATTGGCACAAAGGAATTTGCCGGCTGTGAGTACGACGTAATATAAGATTAAAAAAATATTTCTTGACAAAATGTTATTTTTATGATATAATAAAAAATAGAAGTTACGCAGTATTCCTCTTATTTCCACAATAATTTTTGTAAAGCATTAAAAAGCGTTTTTTGCGCGTTTTGCAGGTTTTTTGACATAAAAAAACCCGCTCGTTAAAGCGGGCAAAAAAAACGGCAGATTTTTTATACCGGGTTTCCTACCAGGCCCAAGGCCAACAATCCCAGTAAAATAACCGTCAAAAAAATAGAAATCCAAGTAGCGGATTTTTTGCTTTTCTTTGGAAAAATCTTGCGCGTGATAATGTAAAAACCCGGAAACGCAAGTAAAACCACAAATACAAAAATTGTAATTAATCCCATCATAGTCGCACCTCTTTTGTTATTCTAATAAATTTTTACCGTTTGCGCACGCCCGTGCGCTCCCAAAAACGGGTTATATTCCCACCTATGAAAAATAATATCCAACCGAAAACCGATTATTTACGCCTTTACGGCGAACTGAAAAACGAGCGTGTTTCCTGGCTGTCCGCCTGGAAAGACCTCTGCGCTTATTTAGCGCCTACGCGGGGCTTTTTTGACGGGCAAACACCCAACAGAGGCCGCCGTTTGGACCACAAAACCTTGCTGGACAGCGACCCTTGTCTGGCGGTGGAAATTCTTTCCGCCGGTATGATGAGCGGGCTGACCAGTCCTGCAAGAAGTTGGTTTGATTTAGGGCTAACTCCGCGTGAACTGGAAAAATGCCCCGGTGTGCGCGAGTGGCTGGGCGAAATAAAAAGATGCTTGGAGGAAGCCTTTTCCGCCAGTAACGTATATAGCACGCTTCATACCTTTTACCAAGAAATTGCTGTTTTTGGCACAGCGGCTTTTTTGTTGGAGGAGGACCCGCAAAAAGGAATTAGATGCCGCCCCTTTACCATAGGAGAGTACAGCCTGGGTACCGACGCTTTGGGGCGCGTAAACCGCTTTGGAAGGGAGTTTTTCTTAACGGCCCCGCAAATGCAAGAATCCTTTGGCCTAAAAAATCTGCCGCCCGCTATCCGTCAGGAAGCCGCCCAAAACCGTCCGGCCCGCTATCATAAAATTCTTCATCTTATTTTCCCCAATCTGGAATTTTCCAAAGAGTGTTTGGATAACCGCCATATGGCCTATTCGTCCGTATATTTGACAGAAACCGGCCATTTGCTGCGCCAAAGCGGCTACCGGGAGTTCCCGGTAATTGCTGCCCGTTGGGAGGTAAAACAATCGGCAGATGCGTACGGACGCGGGCCGGGGTGGAAGTGCTTGGGTGATGTGAAGATGCTTCAAAAAATGCAAAAGGCTAAATTAGTGGCATTGGATAAAAATACAAATCCGCCGGTAATGGTGTCTGCTAATGTGCAGGGAGAAGTAAATTTACTGCCCGGCGGTATTACCCGTTACAACGGCACGACGGATGCGGCAGTAAAGCCCGCCTATCAGGTGCAGGCTGATTTGTCCTCCTTGGAAAATGCCATTTCGTCGGTGAGAAGTACGATTCGTTCGCAATTTTTTGCAGATGTATTTTTAATGCTTTCTGCCCAAAATTATTCCAATATGACCGCCGCCGAGGTAGCCGAACGCCACCAGGAAAAAATGTTAATTTTAGGCCCTGTTTTGGAACGCTTAAAAAATGAACTGCTGGACCCTCTTATTGATAGGGCATTTGCCCTGCTTGACCGCCAAGGTTTTTTGCCGCCCGCACCCGAAAGCGTGCAGGGGCTAAAAATGAAAGTAGAGTATGTATCGCTAATTGCGCGTGCGCAAAAGGCCGCAGGGCTTGCCGCCTTGGTACAGGGAATTAATTACGCAGCCACTTTGTCGGCGGCCTGCCCGCAAGTGGCGGAGCGGGTAGATTATAACCGTGCGCTGGAAGAAGGCCTGTCCTCTTTGGGCGTAGCCCCTGCCTTATTAAAAGATTCGGAAAAGTAAAAGCAAAACCGTTTTCGGGCGTGCCTTTATAAGCGAGCGGCCCGCAAACGGAGTAAATACGGCTTCCGGAACCCCGTATTTGCCTATTAAAAAACACATAAGCGTTGGGGCAGGCGTCTAAAATTACCGCACGCTGTCCCAACCGCGGGGAAAAACCGCACCGGCTCCGCGTTTTCCCCCGTTTATCCTGATTCCTATGAACGAAAAACAATTAAAAAAACGCAACGCCTGTGATTTGCAGGCCGTCCTAAAAACCGTACAGGGCCGCCGCGTGCTGTGGCGAATTTTGCAGGCTGCCGCCCTATACCAGCACGGATTTGTGCCGGGGGATGCCTGTGCCACCGCCTTCCATTGCGGGCAAAAAAGTTTGGGACTTTTTCTGCTGGCGGAAATAGAAGAAGCCTATCCGTCCGCCTATGCACAAATGCGGGGGGAATATTTGTCCGAAGTGAAAGCCGGACAAGAACAAATAAACTGCCAAAGTGAGGAAATAATATGAGTGAAGAAAAAAATGATTTAAACGCCCCGGCCGCTCCGGCCTCCGAGCCGGAAAATCGGGCGGACGCACCCCAAGACCCGCCGCTCTACGAAGGTCTAAAATTACCTGATGGCATATTGTTTGACGAAACGTCATTAGATGCCTTTAAAACATTGTCGCAGGAAATAGGGCTTTCATTGGAACAGGTGCAAAAATTGGTGGACTTTGAGGGCCATTTTTTGCGCCAAGGTGTGAGTGAGGAAGAAAACCAAAAACAGCAAATCTGGGAAAGTTGGGCCAAGCAGACCAAAGAAATGTACGGCCCTGATTTTGAAGAGGCCGTATCGCTGGCCGTTCGCGCGGCGGATGCGTTTGGCGGGCCTGAACTGCGCCAGTTGCTGGAAACTACGGGGCTTGGAAACCATCCCGTTATTGTCCGTACCTTTAACGAGATAGGCAAGCGTATCAGCGAAGATTCTTTCCCGGGCGGTAAATCTTCCGCCTTGCAGGATAAAACTTTCGCCGAGGCGTTGTACGGAAAAAATAATTAAGGAGAAAAATATGGCAATTATTGCTGATAAGCAGTACAGTTTGATTGATTATGCAAAACAGTTTGACCCCTCCGGCCAGGAATTAGCCATTGCCGAGGTGTTAAGCAAATCTAACGATATTATCGGTGATGCGTTGGTAGTGGAAAGTTCATTAGACAGCGGACACGAATATGCGGTTAGAACCGGTATCCCGGAAGGTACTTGGCGCCGCGCTTACCAAGGCATTGAACCCGCCAAGGCCACTACCAAAGTAGTGGTGGAATCGTACGGCACTTTGTCTGCCTATTCCGTGGTGGATAAACTGGTGGCTGAGAAAGGGGGAAATGTAGAAGGTGTACGCACCGGGCAGTCCCGCGCGATTATTGCCGGGATGTCCAACACGATGGCCGCTAATTTGATTTACGGAAATGCCGGAAAGAACCCGGAACGCTTTACGGGTTTAGCCGCGCGCTATTGCGAACTTTCCGGGGCGGAAAGTTCCCGCAATGTGATTAATGCCGGCGGTCAAAAGGAAGGTAAAAACTCCTCCATTTATTTAGTGGTATGGGATACGGATAAGATTTTTACTTTCTTCCCCAAGGGCTCCAAAGCAGGCATCCAGCGCTTGGACCACGGTCTTGTCAACCATATTGACGCAAACGGCAACGAATACCCTGCTTACAAGGAATATTTTGAGTGGAAGTTGGGCCTTGCGGTGCAGGACTGGCGCTTTGCGGGCCGTATTTGTAATATTGATGTGGAAAATGTGCCTGCGGACCTGATTGACCAAATGTGCGAATTGGAAGAGCGCATTCAGAGCCTTTCTATGGGCAAGCCCGTTTGGTATATGAACCGTACGGTAAAAGCGGCCTTGCGTAAATTAACCAGCAACCGCACCAATGTTCAATATACGCCGGACCAGGTAACGGCACGCCCGCTGATGACGTTTAACGAAATTCCGGTACATATCTGCGACGCTATCACAGATACCGAAACCTTGGTGAAATAGGAGGCATATATGTTATTAGACCAAAGTGTTATTTTTTCGGATAGACAAGTGCTGACGGCTACGGCAGCGTCCTCTTATACCTTGGATTTAGCGGCCGCCGGCAATGCAGTACAAGGGGCTTTGTATGTAGTGGCCCGCTTGGACGAAAGTTTAAAAGGGGCCACCAAACTGACGGTTGCCCTGCAAACAGCGGATACGGCTGACTTTTCCAATGCCAAAGAATTGGTAAGCGTGGCCTTTGGCGCGGAGCATTTGGCGGACGCGGGCGAATTGTTTAGCGTGCCGTTTCCGTTGGGGGCCAAGCGTTATGTGCGTGCCTATTATACTGTGGCGGGTACTCCGTCTGCGGGAAAAGTGTCCTGCTTTGTTACGGATGCGGTAGATATGAAATAGGGGAGTATTTAACCCGGGCTGTACTTTTATCGGCCCGGGTTTGCTGGGAAATTCGGATTTTTTATAGAAATTTTTTAAATGTTCTTTTGTGAAACGGTAATGCTTTTTGAACGCGCGCTCCACTTCCCTCTAATAATAAGAACACATTTATTGTAGCCCGGTACATAGCGCGGCGGCCTGCCAGGGGTTCCCCGGAGTTTTTGGACCTGCTGTTTGGGGCGGTTCGTTGCTTGCAACGCTTTGGTAAGATTGTCCGCTAGGGTGTATTTTTTAGATTGACTAATATTTTATGAATCACTTTTTGGGGTGTTTTTATAAAAGCCATAAGCAAAAATACCTTTTAGGGGGTATCTCTATGCCACAATGTGCAAAAACGCTTAAAATAGGCTCTGTTTTGCTCAAAACAGGGGTTTTTAAAGTCAAAAAAGTAGCCAATTCTTCAAAAGCGAAAAAAATTTTATTGTTTGCCGGAACTTGTAAAAAACTTTTAAATTATTTGTTCGGCATCTTATCGGTTCCCGCCTATTATTTTTTCCTCATTATCTTATTAGCAGAACGACTGACGGCTTTTACTCCTTGGTTACCAATCTTTTCTCTGCCACGGCGCATAGAAGGGGTTATGGGTGTTAAAAAATAAGCATACATCTGCCAATTATCGGGTTTGTGGATAAAATATAATTATAAAACATTATTAAAAACTCCCCTTTGTGCCAAACATCTGTACAAAAAAACTATATAAAATTTTAATCTAAATTTTGTTAAAGATTACTTTACAAAATTTAATATAAAAATAAAAATACTTAAAATATAAGTATTTTTAAAATTACATACTATTTTTAAAAATATAAAACCTTGTCAAAAATATGTTGATATTAAATTTTTTAAACTTTAAAATAGTATAAGAAAATAAAATATATGAATATTTAAGAAAAAATAAATTTATATATCAAATTAATATTTTGATTGCTTGTAACAAAAATAATTTTTTTACAAAATTAAGTATAAATTAAACTTTACAAAAACATTTGTAAAATAAAAAAATACTTAAAAAATAATAAAAAACAAAATAGGAGTTAAAAATGATATCAAAAATTACCATTTGTAATTTGGCTTTGGCCCAGTTGGGGCAGGCTCCGATATCCTCTTTAACGCAAGAGGACGAAAAGGCGCGCCGCTTAAATCTGTTCTATGAGCCTGTGCGTGATGAGGTTTTGCGCAGCCATAATTGGGGCTTTGCCACAGCGGAGGAGCCTCTTGCCTTGGTGGAAAAGCAGGAAAACCGCTTTTTATATAAATATCCGCAGGAAGCCCTGTTCATCCGCCGGGTGTACCGCCCGCAGTATAAAAATACTCCGTTTCGGGAACTGTTCCACCCCAAATACCGTATTCGTGTGTTGGAATCTGCCTGTCCGCAAGCGTGGGCCGAATATACCCGCCGCGCAGAGGACGAAAACCAGTTTGATGCTTCTTTTGTAAAATCCTTTTCGCTGGCGTTGGCGGCGGATTTGGCGGTATCTCTTACCGGGGATAATGCTTTGGCGGCGCAAATATTGCAAAAATATACGTTAAGTTTGGATGAGGCCCGCCGCAGCAATATGACTGAAAATTTCGCCCAAAGCGGGCAAACGGATGCCTTTACGGAGGTGCGCTGATGGGAGTGCATTGTTTACAGGCTTCTTTTTCCGGCGGAGAGGTCAGCCCCGCCGTGCAGGCGCGTATAGACAGCCCGGCCTATTCTTCCTGGCTCAAAACGGCCCGTAATTTTTTTGTTCATCCGCAGGGCGGGGCGTCTAACCGCACGGGTACTGTATTTATGGGACAGGCCAAATACGCGGATAAACCTTGCCGCGTAATTCCCTTTGTGTTGGGGGAAAATGAATCTTATGTATTGGAATTGGGGGAAAAATACCTGCGTATTTACACCCCCGGAGGGCAACTTTTAACCGCAGACGGTACTCCGTACGAACTTGCTACGCCTTATTTAGCAGGCGAGGTTGCGCAGATAAACTATGCCCAATATGACCAAACGCTTTTTCTGGTCCACTCCAATTATCCGCCCAAACAACTGACCCGCTTAACGGACGGGACCTTTGAATTGAAAGAAGTTCCTCTTAAATACGGGCCGTTTATGCTGTCCAATACAGACGAGTCAAAAAAACTCCGCCTGATTCCATATAACGAAGCCGCTTCGTCGGACGGTGTCAAAGCAACGCTTACTTTTCAGCCGATTATTTATCCTAATTTGGCGGTGCTGGGGTATTTTAATAATGTGTGGTTTTATTCGGGCAAAGATTACGGGCTTGATATTGCTTCGTTGGTATCGGCGTTTAATCAGGAGTTTGGCGCGCAGGGCTTTTGCGCCGTTAATTTGGGCGGTATTATAAAAATAGAATCACCCCAAGCCACGGGGGGAGCGTGCAACGGCCTGCAACTGGTTTTAGAATACCGCAACAGTTTCACTCGCCCGGCGGTGCTGACGGTGGCGCAAGCCTTGTCCGGCGGAGCCAATAAGGGGGAATTAATACCGTCAGGAGAAAATAAATTTTTACTGGAAAGTGATTTTGACTTTTTCCAACCCGGACACACAGGCGGAAAATTCGCGCTGACGCACGCGGTGGAAAGCCAGTATTTAACAGGCACTTTGGGGTATCAAAGCGTTTCCAAAACGCTAAAAAGCGGGGGAAGTTGGCAACTGCGCACCAGTGGTGTATGGACCGGGCAACTGGTGCTTGAAAAATCGGCTGATGGAGGTAAAACCTGGAAGAAGGTAAAATATTTTTCTCGTGCGGACGGAGAGGAAAATTTTAATGCACTCGGGCATTTGGAAGATACCGCCGATATGTACTACTTGCGGGTCAGTTCTAACACACTCAACGGAGAGGCTGGTTTTGAATTGCAGGCTGATGCTTTTATTCAAGAGGGCATAGTAACGGTGGAAGGGTATCTTAATGCCCGGCAGGCAGTAGTCCGGACGGAACGGCAGGTGGCTTTTCCCGATTGGACGGACGATTGGGCCGAAGGTTCGTTCAGCCCTCTTTCGGGTTATCCCGCGTGTGTGTTCTTTTATCAGGACCGTTTGGGTTTAGCCGGAACCAGGCGGGAAGCGCAGACGGTTTGGTTTTCCAAAACGGGTGCGCATTGTGATTTTGGGCACTCCCGGGATAACTTGGCTGCCAATGATGCTATCAGCGTGAACTTATCGGGCAAAAAATTAAATGCCATACACGGCGCGGCGGTGTGCGGGAGGCTAATGCTTTTTACCGCAGGGAGTGAGTGGACTTTATCTTCCTCCGGCGCGCTTACGCCTACCAATATTCAAGTTGCCCAGCAGGGGGAACGCGGGGCAAGCCGCACGGCCCCGATTTTGGTAGGAAATAGGGCGTTATTTGTGCAGGCGCGCGGCGGATGCGTACGGGATTTGTTTTATGATTACAACACAGCCGCATATATCGGCAACGATTTAACGCTGCTTGCCAAGCACTTGTTTTTTAACCGAGAGGTTGCCGAACTGTGTTACCAGCAAGAGCCGGATAATTTGGTTTGGTGCGTGCTGGATGACGGCACGGCACTGACCTTAACTTATCTGCCGGAGCAAAATTTGTGCGCGTGGACCCGCCACGATACGCAGGGGCTTTTTAAAAGCGTGTGCTGTGTGCCTAACCGCGGGTATGACGAGGTATGGTTTGTCGTCGCGCGCCAAAACGGTTATTTTGTAGAGCGGTTAGCCCGCAGGTTGGCCAGCAAGGAGCCCCAGGACCAAGTATTTTTGGATGCGTCCGTTTCGCTCAAAAGTGAAACACCGTTTACGCGCTTGGGCGGTTTATCCCATTTGGAAGGGCTTTGCGTGGGGGTTTTGGCTGACGGCAATGTATTATCCCCACAGGTTGTTAAAAACGGAGAAATTACATTACCCCGCGCGGTTACCTGCGCGCACGCCGGGTTACTTTTTACGGCGGAATTGGCTACCTTGCCGCCTGCCTTGGTGTATGCTGACGGTACGGCGGCGGATAGAAAAAAGCGTTTTAGCGGAGTGAGCGTTAAACTGTTGGATAGCCGTGGCGGGCAAATCGGTACGGACGAAACACACCTGACGGAACTTCTCCAACGCACGGACGAGCCTTTTAATGCGCCAATCGCGCTAAAAACGGGGGATTATGTGATGAGCCTTTCCGGCTCGCACACGCTTTCGCCGTCGGTTATTTTCCGCCAGACGGACCCCTTGCCGGTTACGCTTCTGTCGCTCATTACGCGCTAATAATGAAAAGGGGGCTTTTGCCCTTAAAGCAAAAGCCCCGTTCAAAAGTGCTTGGCCTTATTTTGTTAAGCGGAAACTTTTTACTATACTTTTGGCAAGAGACTGGTTTGTATCGTTATCCGCCTGGTCCACCGTTCCGGCTATTACATAATAGACTTGGTGGTTATCCGCCGGCACGACGGAAAGCCAAAACGGCAAGGCATTGCCTTGGTTGGAATAGGCAGTACCCGAAACCAGCAACGCTTCCCGCCCGTTAATTACGGTCTTTTCCGAGGAGTGAATTTCCAGTTGGCGGCGGCGCAGAAGGTCCCCCTGTACCTCGTCAAAATCATCAAACGGATTCTCGTCCACATCTCTTTGGCGTACGATACCCGCATAGGTAACCGACTGAAAGGTTTTCCCGGCGGCATCTTTTTTAAAAGCATTGGTATCAATGCCTACGGTCAAATCAATTTCGCCAAAGTGCATCCAGTCGGAAAACGTCATCCCGTCATATACGGTCAATTCCGTGCCATATTCGGGCGAATTAAAAGCCTTTTCGCCATACACGGGTTCCGGCGTTTGCGCGGCGGCAATAATGGGATTAAACGGTTTGATGATTTTTTTCACACCGTAGTAGGCAGACAAAGCCGTAACCGTGCCCAAAAGTACCGTAGCCACACCTGCCAAAATAAGCGGCCATTTGTTGCTGCTTTTCTTTAAAATCATCCAAATAATTTTAAAGAGCAGGAAGAACACCGCATACACGGCCACAACACCCAATAAGGCTAGTAAAACCAATATCGTCATTTATAACTCCTTGATTATGAGGATATTTAGAGTATATCTTTTTATGAGAAAAAATAACATTATTTTTCGTTCTTTTTTGCCGCAGGATGCGGCGGTGTTAGCATATACCTTGCGCGCGGAGGACCGGCGCGAACTGGCCGCGTCCCACCCCGGACAAGAGCCGGCCTCTTTAATAGCCGCCTTTGCGCGGGCTTCTCGGTGCGCGTTTAGCCTTTTGTATTGCGGAAAAGTAGCGGCGGTATGCGGGGTTGTTGCCCCTTGTTTGATGGGCACTCGGGCGCAGGTGTGGCTTTTAACGGGGGAAGAAGTGGAAAAAATCCCAAAGAGTTTTTTTCGCATAATGCGCGGGCTTGTGCGGTATTTTTTAGAAATCTATCCGGAACTGTTTGTATTTACTGATAGCCGCTACAAACGGGCCTTGCGCTTTGCCAAACACTTGGGGGCTCGTAGCACGGGGAGTCTGTCCGTAGGAAAAAATATTTCTTTTTTAGAGTTTATTTTTAGGAGGAATAACAATGGGAGGAGTCATTAAACAAGCGGGGTCTGTTGTATCGTCCGCCGTATCCGTTTTCGGAAACCGTAAGGCCGAAAAGGATTATTATAAAGCCTTGGCACGAGATGCCAACAGGCAGGCGGAATATGTGGCCGCCGCCGGAAAGCGGCAAGCGGAGTATTTATTTAAATCGGCCGCCGAGCGAAGCCGGGAACAGTACGAAAATTACCGCCAAACGATGGGCAGCCAGCAAGCGGCCTTGGCTTTTTCGGGGTTAAATACCTCATCTGCCACCGTACAAACTTTACTTAAAAACAGCCGCTTAAATGCGTTAATGGATGAACAAATATTAAATACGTCGCTGACGGATTCTTTGCGAGAAAATGAAATAGAAACCAACGAAAAAATCCGCAGTTTAACCGAAACGGCCAACCAGTACAAGCGCGCCGCCAAACAATCGGGCGCGTGGTGGAAATGGAGCAAAGATTTGCTCTCTATTTTTAATTAGGAGTTTTTATATTATGCCAACTATTCCCATTTACACACGCGGGGAACACTATACCGCGCCGCGTGTTTCCAAAAACGCCCCGGCGCCTGTCCGCTTGAAAGAATCTTATCAAAACACCTTGCAATCGGCGGGCGAATTGGGGCAAGCGGCAGTTCGTTTATTGCCCGCCAAACAAGAGGAGAAAATGGAAAATTCGGGTGAAATTAAAACCCGCCAAGCCCTGCTTGCGGCGGCCTCCAACGGGGTGCAAGCCCTGGATAAAGCAGCCGGTCAAGTGCAAGACGCCAACTCTCCCGCGGCGGCGGATTGGGTAATGTTGCGTGCTTCCGCACTCTTTGGGGAAAACCGGGCGAAATGCCGGCAGATAGATGAAACCCTCGCGCAAGAAAAAAATATTGTGACAGAGGTTGCTTCGTCGGCTTTGTCGGCCAATGCCTTGGACTTGTATTTAAATGAACAACTGCCGGGGTATGAAAGCCGTCTGATAGCCGCCGGAATTTCTGCCAAAAATGCCAAACAGGAAAGCGGACAAGTGCGCCGTTTAGCCGCACAAGGATGTATTAAAAGGGCCGTTTCTGCCCAAAATTATCAAATGGCGCAGGCCGTATATCAAAAATTTTCCGGGTGCTTTTCATTGGCAGAAAAAGAAAACCTTACCGGCCTTATTGGGGCGGCGCAGGCAGGCGGAAAAGCGCAAATATACTGGGATAAATCGCTTGCGGAAACGGACGGCTCTGCGGAAGCGCGTTTAAAATGGGCGCAGGCGCAAACCGCGGATAAGGCGGTTTTGGAAAATCTCTCCGCCTTGGGCGCACAGGCCAAACGGGAGGAATTTTCCAAACAGGCACAGGAATATACCCGCTTGGCTTCGGCGTTGTCTGCGGAAGATGCCCGCCAGAGGTTGGCCTTGTCCTCCCTTGATGCGGTCGGGGTAACGGCCCGAGCGGTTTCCCGGTTTGGCGCGCCTGCTCCGCACACTTCGGCAGAAACGTTTAACCGCTTATATTTTGGCGGTACGGAAAAGGATAATCAGCGGGCTTTTGAAAAGGGGGAAATATCGGCGCAGGAATTTTTGGTTTTGTCTGCGGCCCGCTCCTTCCGCCAAGCCGGAGAGGAAGATAAAACAGGCATATTTTTATGCGCCGGGATAGATGCCTGGGCGCAAAAAAAGGGTCTTTCATCTGCCGCACAGAACGAAATAAAGCGCGCGGTGCTGTGTTCGTCCGCAGACCCGCAGGAACGCTTAAACGCTTTAAAACAAATCAAAACATATTTAGATTTATAGGAGAAAAATATGACCATTTCTACCCAAGTTACCAAACACATTTATACCGGAAACGGCGAAAATACCAAATGGGATGTAGATTTCCCGCTTTTGTCGGCAGACCATTTGCAAGTGTTTTTAACCTCGCCCCAAGGGGTGCAAACCCGCCTGACGGAGCATTTCCGCTTAGACCTAAACACCCATACTATTATTTACCCGACGGAAGAAAGCGGTCTTATGCCCTTGCCTGCGGGGTGGGCAATTACACTTTTGCGCCATACACCGCCTACGCAACAAGTAAATTTGCTTCACCAAGGGGAATTAGATGCGGAAGTGTTAGAACAAGCCTACGATAAACTCACCCTGCTTGTACAGGAGTTGGGGGAAGAAACAGCGCGCAGTATAAAATATCCCGCCTCGGTGGATATTCCCTCTCCGCACGCCGACGATTTACTCACCCGTGTACTGACGGCGGCGGACGGAGCGCAAACGGCGGCTAGTCAGGCGGAAGCATCTGCCAAGGCAGCCCTGCTAAATTCCCGGCAAGCGCAAACATTGGCCTCTCAGGCGGTGGCTGATATTTCCGCACGGAAACAACAAGCAGAGGAGTCTCTTTCTGCTACCCAGCAAAATCTATCTGCCGCGTTGACCAAACAAGGGGAAAGTATTACCGCGTCCGCACAGACCGCAGCCGAGTTAGCCGCCTCTTATGCCTCCCAAGCAAAGGCTTATGCCTTGCGCACCTTGGGTAAAAGTTTGGGTGAGGTGTATTGGAGCCAAAGCAAAACGGCGGCGGATAACCCCGGTGCTTTACCGCTGTGGACGGGCGAATATATTGCCAACGCGGGCACTTTATATCCCGATTTTTACGCGTGGGTAAAAAGCCACCCCGAATTGTGCAAAACCAAAGCCCAATACGACGAAGCCCTGTCCGCTTACGGCGAGTGCCCCTATTATGTGGTGGACGAGGTGGCAGGCTCTCTGCGCTTGCCGAAACTCGTAAATTACATTAAAAGCGCGGACGAAACGAACGGCATCACCCAACGCAAAGCGGGGCTTCCCACCGTTAAGGCCATTAGCAATACTGCCGCGGGAAATATTCCGGATTTCACCTCTTTACCACACTATGCCAAACCAGTTCAAAATACCAACAGTTATGCGTTAATGACAGGTGGTTCTGTTACCAGCGCGACAAGTTTGGTGTATGTGGAAAATGATGCTTCTTTGAACAGTTCCGTTTACGGCGCAAGCGAGACCGTAACGCCTGCCCATACCACGCTTTACCCGTGGGTCTGCGCGTATTATTTAAATGCCGAATCGGCCGATACCTTGCAAATGCAGGAGCAGGCCACCGGGCTTACGCGCGCCGTGCGTGAGGTGGTTTTGTCCGAAAATTCTACCGCCAGCGAACACGTGAAACGCCAGGCGCGTCAGTTGGAAAATTTAGCCGCCGCGCGCAGGAGTGAATAATGAGCAAAGTCAAAGATTGGTTATATGCGGGGGGAGTGGTATTCGCCATAGGGTTTTGGTTTTTTACGCTCTATGGGTTGCCTCCGCGCGTAGATAATTTGGAAAAGAAAGTATCCGCGCACGAGGAACGCTTGGCACGTTCGGATGTGAAACTGGATATGATTGCGGATGATGTAAAAAGCATTAAGGTTATTTTGCTTAATGCGGCAAAAAACTAAAAAGGAGAAATAAAAAAATGACACAACTTATTAATTGGTGTACCCAACATTGGCAAGATGTATTGGCTATTATCGGCGGCGTAGTCAGCGTGGCAACGATTATCGTTAAACTTACTCCCACGCAAAAGGATGATGCGGTGCTGGGCAAGATTATTGCCGTTTTGTCTGCCTTGTCGCTCGTCAATGCGGACGGCTCTTTTGCAGGAGCCAAAAAATGATGTACGCCTTAATCGGCGGACTGATGGCTATGGCGGTGGGGATACTGTGCGTATTAGCCGCCGCTGTGGGCCGAGCCAAAGAGCGCTTGCGCACGGCACAACAGGAGCAAAAAGAAAATGAAAAAATGGATAAAATCTTGGCGCAGGTGGATGCTGTGCCTGATGAGCATTTGCTTGGTGTCTTGCGCGGGGAGCGCAAATATCCGCGCAAGCGCACCCGTTTGCCGCGTGCGTTTTGACGTGCAAGACAAGGGGCTTGCGCATTTAAGTCCGCATAACTTGCGGGCTATCCTCGCCTTCGAAACTGCCTGTACGCTGCGCGCGGCAGATTTACCGCGCTCAAATGACTAGTGGAGCCACACTGTTTCCGTACGGTCGCGCTTTTATGAAACATACCCTGGCGGGCGGCAACTCAATGCCCTAGGCAGCGATTAATTGGGCGACACTATTTTTGTAGTGTCGCTCTCTTATGAAACAGCACCTTGCAGGCGGCAACTCTATGCGCTAGGTAGCGACTCACTGGGCCACATTGTATTTGTGATGTTGCACACATACAAAACAAAGTTGTACCTATATAAAAACTCCCCGGGGGCAGTAAAAGCCTCCGGGGAGTTTTTTAGCAAAAAGCCAAATTAGAATTTGCCGTTTACCGGGTTGCCGTTTGTAATAGCATTGCAATATTGCCCGGCTTTGGTGTTGTCGCCTAATTGGGTGGGCTTTTCGGCACTGTCGCTGGCCGCACCGCAATAGCGGTAGGTTTGGATGACGCTTCCGTTATCCACCATTACCGTTTTTAATTGGTAAACGTCTTTGGACGTGCTACGGGTGGCGTTAATGACAAATTTTGTAGTATCAGCCAATGGCATCATTGTAATTTTATAGTTTTTTCCACCGTAATCGGAGCCGTTCTGCGGAATTTCCACGTCCAACACCGCAAAGTTGTTGGCACTCGGCCAGGCATCCTTTTGGAAGCGGTAGCGTTCCACCGCATCGCGCGTGGCACTCATCAGTGTGAGGGCTTCGGCGGCGCGGGATTTTTCCACAGCCGTGGTGTATTGGGGCAGTGCAATGGCGGACAATACGCCGATAATCAGCACTACTACCAACAGTTCAATAAGCGTAAAACCAGAGTTGTTACCAGTCATTTTCTATCTCCCTAAATTAAAATAAAAAAGCACTTACACCATAGTATAGCAAAAAACGCCCGGATTGCAATATGCAAGAAAAACCGCCGGAGAGTAAAAAACCGGCGGATAAATATTAGCCCAGGGCGGCCAGTTTGGTAAACAGGTCCTTTTGCTCCTTGCTCAGCGTGCGCGGCACGTCAATCGTCAGGGTTACATATAGGCTTCCCTTGGCGCTTAATCCTTTGCCGCTTAATTTCAGTTTCTTGCCGTTGTGTGTTCCGGCTGGAACTTTTACTTTGACGGGGCCGTCTAAGGTTGGCACAAAAATCGTGCCGCCCAAGGCCGCCGTCCACGGCATAATGGTAACAGGAACATAGAGGTCCTCCCCTTCCAAGCGGTACATAGCGTGCGGGCGGATTTTAACCACCAAATATAAGTCGCCGTTGCCGCGTTGGGTCGGGTTGCCCATCCCTTTTAGTTTGATTTTTTTGCCTTCGCTCACGCCTGCGGGGAGTTTGACAGTAACCGTGCGCCCGTTGGGGAGCGTCATCTGCATATTGCCACCGCGGTGGGCATCTTCCAAATTGAGCGCGAGTTCCGCTTCCACATCGCCCTCCGCCTGGCCAGAAGCCGCACTGCGGCCGAAATTCTTGCCAAAGCCGGAGAAACCTCCGCCCATACCGCCAAAAATACTTTGGAAGAAATCGCTGAAATCTCCTCCGCCAAAGGCCTGTGCCCCGCCTGTGCCGCCAAAGCCGGAAAATCCGCCGGTGTTCCCGCCGTAGGAATATTGTTGGTACTGCTGGTACGGATTACTTCCGGCAGACGAGCGCGCGCGGGAAGAGGCTCCGCCGCGGGCATAGTCTTGGTATCCTTGTTCGCCCACTTGGTCGTAGATGGTGCGTTTTTGCTTGTCGGACAAGACGGTATAAGCCTCGTTTAAATCTTTAAATTTTTCTGTCCATTTGGCTTTTTCCGCTTCCGGGTGCATATCCGGGTGATACTTGCGGGCCATTGTTTTAAACGCTTTTTTTATATCGGCGTCCGAGGCGGTTTTACTCACGCCTAAAATTTTGTAATAATCTTTGTATTCTGCCATAATTCACACCTTCCAACTATCATTTTATATAATTTTTCTATATATTCAATATGCTATTATTAACTAAAAGCGCGAATAAAACGCCCCTAAGGCTGATATTAACAACGGAAGCCTTTTCGTCATTGACCAACGAGTTTATGCAAATTTTGCTTCCGTGGTATGTTTTGTCGTCCACCGGCAGTATTTTGTGGACGGGTGTTGTGGGGTTTTGTGCGCTGCTGCCGAATATTTTTTCCTCCCTGTTTGGCGCGCCTATTATTGATAGGTTGGGCCGTTCCAAAACAATGCTCTCGTGCGAGGTTATCCAACTTTTGCTCTTGGGCGCAATTCCTGTTCTTATTTTGACAGGCAAAGATTTGCCGTGGCTTATCGGCTTGCTTATTTTTTTAAGTTCGTTTTTTGATGCGCCCGGGCAACTGGCGCGGACGGCGCTGTCGCCCACGTTTTCGCGCTATGCCGAGGTTCCGCTTGCCAAAACTTCCGGCATCATAGAAGCCTTTGACGGCATTATGGCGGTGGCCGGGCCGCTGCTTGCCGGGGCGGTGATTGCTTGCTGCGGCCTTTTGTATGCGTGGGAACTGTGCGTATTCTTTTGCCTTATCATTGTCGTTTTGTGCATTGTTGTTTTTAGCAACCGCCGGCCCAGACAGTTGCGACCGTTGGCCGGATATCGCGAGGTGATATCCCATTTAAAAACGGACCGTATGCTCTGGGAACCCATTTTATTTACTTTGCCGACTTTTATTTTAGGCCAGTCGTGGGAACTTATTTTGCTTCCGTCTTATATATATGAGTACGGGTTCAACTCGGTTTATTTGGGCTTCTTGGGGGCGGCCTTTGGTTTTGGAGCCTTTGCGGGTGCGTTATTTTTTGCCGGCGCGGCTAAGAGATTTTCCTTCTTTACGCTTCTTTCGTGTAATTATTTAGGCTACTTGCTTTCAATTTTGGTATTATATTTCAAGTTGCCTACTTATGTTGTCTTGGCGGCGACGGCCTTATGCGGAATTCCGTTTGGGGCATTTGGGGCGATGATTATCAGCATTATTTTGATGCGTACGCCCGTGCCGCTTCGCAGTAAAACCTTGGGCCTTTACGCTACGGCTACCTATACGATTGAAAGCGTTTGCGTGCTGGGATTGGCGGGTTGCATTAGTTTTGCGGGCCTGCAAAACACGTTGCTTTTTGTAAGCGCGGTATTTATGGGGCTTACTTTTTTGAGCGTGCGTGCCAGAAAAAGAGAAGATTTTTGGCAGGTTTTATCGTCGGAGAAAAAAATTAGTTTACAAAACAAAAAGGATTTACTATAATAATTATGTAGCAAGAATAAGCAGTTTAAAAAACAGATTTTTCCCCGATAGCTCAATGGTGGAGCGACCGGCTGTTAACCGGTAGGTTGTAGGTTCGAGCCCTACTCGGGGAGCCATTTGAAAAGCCACGCGAAAGCGTGGCTTTTTTGTGCCCTGCGGGCCACACCTTGCAAGCGGCAGATTAACCGCACAATGGGTTAGTTTATCTTAAAAAATTCATAAACCAACAACCCCGGCGGGGGTTTTATACCTATGCGCCGCACTCTTTTGGCCTTTATACTCTTTTTGATGATGTCGAAAAACTTAATATTTTTTTCATTTTTTTGTATCTTATAATAAACCCGTACATTTTGGGCGGGCGTTTTATTTAGGAGTTTTTCCATATGACAGAAATTACTTGTACTTATACCGGCGACGGGGAAACCAATCTTGTACACGGACCGACTGGAACCACGATTCAAACCGATTTGCCGCCAGACAACGGCGGGCAGGGCCGCCGCTTTTCGCCCACCGATTTGTTGGCTTCGGCATTTGCTTCCTGCACGCTTACGATTATGGGCAAAATGGCCGCCGCGCGCGGGGAAGATTTTAAGGGCGCGCATTTATCCATACAAAAAATTATGGCTGCTAATCCGCGCCGCGTGGGGGAGTTTGTATTAAAAATCACCTTTCCCGCACATTTTTCGCCGGAGCAAAAAAAGTTCTACTTGTCGGCAGTACAAGCCTGCCCGGTACATCAAACATTAAGCAGAGAAGTAAAGGTAACGGTGGAAGTTTTATAATCTAAAATTTTTTACCCGAAACGGCGTTTAATCTGTTATTATACCCATAGGAGGGAAATATGATTACAACAACTTTGGGAGAAAACTTGCAAACGGTAAGCGTACTGGACGGAAAAAACGGTTCTGTGCGCACCGCGTATTTTGACCCGCGCGAGGATATGCAGCCCGGCGAAGTTTTGGCCAGCGCGTTGGGTGCGTGTATGCTGACGATGATTGGCTATGCCGCCCAAAAACGGGGGGAGGACGTAACGGGTACTACGCTTTCCGTGGCGCCGCAGTTTGGCGGCACGCCGCGGCGGGTAGTGTCGGTGGAATTGGTGTTTACGTTTAAGGACAATTTGTCCGGCGAGCAGAAAAACTTTTACACACATATCGCCCAAACCTGCCCGGTGCATAACAGCCTGCGTGAAGACGTGGAATATAAAATAACCGTTAAATAATATGCTCCCGCACTATAAAAAGTGCGGGAATTTTTTTGTATAATACCCATTATGATTCATTTAGACCCATACCGCCAAAGTTTCATTTATTTTAAATGGGGCTTTTGGAGTGTATTTATTTTGGGCGGGCTATTGATATGGGGATGTACCCACATAGAAAGCCCGCTGTTTAAAATACTTTTGGACAATGTTTTCGTCTATTTGCCCAACTATTTAACGCACGAATTTTCGCACCGTTTTTGGGCTGTTTTAGGGTGGGAGTGGTGGACGTATGCTTCCGGCAACGGTATGGAAACGCTGATTCCGCTTATTTTATGTTTTTGGGCCTTGCGTTTAAAGGGCGGGCGGCTGTTGCAGCCGGTTTTGCTTTATTGGCTGGCTACCACGCTGTATGGGGCGGGAATTTATTGCGCAGATGCACGCGCGATGAAATTGCCTCTTACCTCTTCCGATATGATGACAAGTTACTCCCCCAGTGCCGTAAAGGGCGATTGGGTGTATATCTTGGAGCCGCTGGGCTTATTAAATTATGATGTGATTATCGGGCATATCCTAATGTATATGGCTGTATTCTTTTTGTTAATAGCCGTATGGAGTGTGTGGTATTATTGGACTCACTACGAGCAATATTTGTCCCATACGCCCTAGGTCCTTTGGCCCTGGCAAGTCATCCTCTTAAACCGCTATAATATATGTATGACCCGATTTGTTTTCATTGTTAGTTTGATGCTAGGCTTTTCTCTGCCGGTTTGTGCGCAGTTATTCCGCGTGCCTGCCGCTAGTATTAAATTGGCAAAAACCGGGGCTGAAATGACCTCTTTTCCACGCCTAATGCCCGAACTAACCAAAAGAATTTTTGCCGCTTCCCGGAGCCGTTTTGCAGGTCCGCGTGAACTTATGGCGCGTGTGCCGAAGGGGCTTATTCAGGTGGCGCGTCCGGAATCTCCAACGGTATTAGGAACCGGTTTTTTATTTGAATCACACGGACAACTATGGGCGGCGATGCCGTATCATATTGGGGGAGCAGCGGGGCAAAAACGCGTAGCGCGTGTGTGGACAAATAACGGTTTAAAAGAGTACACGGTAACGGTTGCCGTTAGCGGGAGTGCGGGGTGGAGTTCGCCGGATGTGTCTTTGGCTCCCTTACCCAAGAGTGCGCTTGAAAAAGGGGCTGAACCTTTTTCGTTGGGCATAGTACGGACCAATGTTCCCTCTTATTCGTTTGGTTATGTGGCGGGCCCGTACGGGTGGCGAGACTTTTTGCCCGTTCGGCGCGATATTATCAACGCGGCGGGTTTCGGCGTGATTGGCAAGCGCGAAATCAAGCAAGATGATGTAAGAACACCTTTTTTGTTGAGCGGTTACTGCGGTTCACCCGTGTTCCAAAAGCAGGGGGATAATTGGCAGGTGGTGGGCTTGCACTCTGGCGGATGTGCTATGCCGGGCAGCCGGGCGCAGAGCCATACCTACGCCGTCAATCTTTCTCAGGCTGTGCCTATGATGTTGGACCAATATTTTCAAGCGGAAAAACTGCCCGCGCGCCCGTTGGTGTTCCGCGGGTGGGAGATTGGCCGTTTGTTGTTAGAGGAGCGCGTGAAAAGTGTGGCGGTGTGGCGTGGGGAAAAAGCCGTGTTTACGCTGGATTTACGCAATTATCCGCAACCGTACGAGGATGCACACGCCGAATTGGCATTTGCCGAGGTTGATTTACAGTCCGGGGATGTGCTGCGCTTTACCGTACTTAACGAAAAGCGCAAACTCCGGGTAATGGAATTTACGCTTCCGTAAAACGAAAAATCCTTTTTATTTGGCCGCTTTCTTTTTTAAGAGGGCGGCTATTTTTTTGGCGTTTTTGCCACCTTTTAATTGGAGCATTTTTAAAATTTTGTCCAGTTGCTTGGGGGTGGCTTTGGCACCGTTTTCTAAAAGGATTTGCACGCGCGCCGGGTCCAGCGTGGCGGCGGCGTAGTACAGCGGGGGAAAACCGGCGTTGTCCGCCAGATTCGGATTCGCCCCGCGTTTAAGCATATAGGTAAGTAAATCCGTCCGGGCCTGTTCGGTTTCAAACGGTTGGGTAAGTGCCATAATGAGAGCGGTGGCTCCCAAATGAGTTTGTATGTTTAAATCGGCCTCGCGGAATACGAGGAGTTTGGCGGCTTCGGCCTGTCCGTCGCGGGCGGCAATATAGAGCGGAGTCCAACCGTCGGGAGTGGGAATATTAATATCAAAATCTTGGTCTAATAAAAAATTGATAACGTCCTCGTTCCCGCCAGAAGCAGCGGCCTGTAAAGCGTTAAAATTCATTTCGCTGTATTGGCGGTCTTCGTCGTCAAAAAAGAGCGTATAAGCGGACGGGGCGCCCTCTTCCAGGGCTTCCTTTACGGATAGTAAATCCCCATAATAGGCGGCGGTTATCAAGGCTTCGCCCAGTTGTTCTTTGCGCGCGTGATGATAGCCCGCTGCCAGCCACACCACCAGAATAGTAATCAAGAGGATAACGAATTTCTTCATAATTTTATTGTAGCAAAAATATGTTGCCTGTACGGGGTCTATGAATAGGTTTCGGGATCTGCCGATTGGGTAGTTGGGCGTTTATAGAAATAAAGGTCATACGGGAAGGTTTGCCGGCGCGGAGCGTTCCAGTATCCGTTGTTTTCCTCTTTTTGTAACGACAGATCCTGGAACGCTCCGCGCCGGCCGACTTTCCAGGATGACGACAAATGACAACAACAGATTGCCAAATATTCCATAAAAAACCCCGGCCAAGTGATAAACTCGGCCGGGGTTTTTTACATCTTTCCAATCTTATTTTACGACTTTTTCAGCGGGTTGGATAGCCGCGAGTTGTTTGTACAAGTCGCGTCTCCAAGCATACTCGGATTCAGCGCGTTTGATAAGTTCCTTCGCGAGTTCCGGGTTGTCGCGCATCAAGCCTTTGAAGCGGTTTTCGCCGCTCATATAGTCGGCCAACGGCAAGGTCGGCGCGCCTAACGGGCTATCCACGTGCAAGGGGTTCTTGCCTTCGTAGCGGGCTTCGGGGTTGAAGCGGTAGAGAATCCAGCGGCCGGCTTGTACGGCGCGTTTGGCTTCACCCATACCTTTGGACATATCAATCCCGTGAGCGATACAGTGGGAGTACGCAATTACGAGGGCCGGACCGTTGTAAGCATCGGCTTCCGCCAAGGCTTGGATGGTCTGGTTCATATTGGCACCCATAGCCACTTGGGCTACATAGATGTTACCGTAGGTCATCGCAATCATACCGAGGTCTTTCTTCGGCATTTGTTTGCCGCCCGCGGCGAACAAGGCTTTGGCACCCAACGGGGTGGCTTTGGACATCTGGCCGCCGGTGTTGGAATAGACTTCCGTATCCAGCACCAAGATTTTGATGTTCTTGCCGCTGGCTAAAACGTGGTCCAAACCGCCGTAGCCGATATCATAGGCCCAACCGTCGCCGCCCAAAATCCAGACGGATTTTTTGACGAGGTAGTCAGCCAGGCTCAACAGGCGTTTGCAGGTTTCGCAACCTTTTTCGGCGCCTTTGTTCAAAATATCTTTGAGTTCCGCAATGCGTTTGCGTTGTTCTTCCACACCCGCATCAGTGCTTTGGTCGGCGTTGATAATCGCATCCACCAAGGCGGCGTGTTCTTTAAGTCCGCCTTCTTTGGCTTCGGTCAAAGCCGCTTTGGCATCGTGGTTGAGTTGGTCAAACGCCAAGCGCATACCCAAGCCGAATTCGGCGTTGTCTTCAAACAGAGAGTTAGACCAAGCCGGGCCTTTGCCGTCGTCGCGTTTGCAATAAGGCGTGGTGGGCAGGTTGCCGCTGTAAATAGAAGAGCAGCCCGTCGCGTTGGCTACGGCCAAGCGGTCGCCGAACAACTGCGTTAAGAGTTTTACATACGGGGTTTCACCGCAGCCCGCGCAAGCGCCGGAGAACTCAAACAAAGGTCTTCTCATTTGGGAACCTTTGACGGATTCTTTTTTGGTTTTTACATCGGCTTGTTTGAGGCCCAAGAAGAAAGCGTAGTTGTCAATTTCGTTGTCGCGAACTTCCAACTGGTGCACCATATTGAGGGCTTTCTTTTCCGGGTTTTCTTTGTTTTTGGCCGGGCAGTTAAATACGCAGGCGCCACAACCGGTGCAGTCTTCCACCGCTACCTGTACGGTAAATTTAAGACCGGCGAGATCGGCTTTGCCGTCGGCAGATTTAAAAGTCTTGGGAGCGTTTTCCAAGGCTTTGCCGTCGTACGCTTTAATGCGGATAGCGGCGTGCGGGCAGACCAAGGAGCAGAAACCGCATTGGATACAAGTGTTGGGGTCCCATTGGGGTACCATAATAGCAATGTTGCGTTTTTCGTACTGGGTGGTACCGGTGGGATACACACCGCCTTCGGTCATAGCGGAGGTCGGCAAGTCGTCGCCGCGGCCGGCAATCATTTCGCCCAAAACGTCTTTTACAAACGCAGGGGCTTCCGCCGGAACCGGGGCTTTGGTGTGCAGTGTAGAGGTTACTTCGGCCGGATATTTTACTTCTTGCAAGCCCGCCAAGGCGGCATCCACGGCTTTGTAGTTCTTCTGCACCACTTCTTCGCCTTTTTTGGAATAGGTTTTCTTAATGGCTTCTTTAATGTCGGCGATGGCTTTTTCGGTCGGGATTACGCCCGCAATACCGAAGAAGGCCGTCTGCATAATGGTATTGGTGCGGCTGCCCATACCGGTAGCCAAGGCAATATCGGAAGCGTCAATGACGTACACTTTCAGTTTGCGGTCAATGATAATCTTCTGCACTTCGGCGGTTAAATGGTTCCATACTTCGCTGGCGTTGTAAGGCGAGTTGATAAGTACGGTGGCACCGTTTTTGGCTTTGCCGAGTACATCATATTTATCCAAGAAGTCAAACATATGCACGCCGATAAAGTCCGCAGATTGGATGAGGTAAGGCGCGCGGATATAGTTTTTGCCAAAGCGGATGTGGGACGTGGTCATAGACCCGGACTTTTTAGAGTCGTACACAAAGTAACCTTGGGCAAAGAAACCGTTGGCGCTGATGATTTTCATCGTGTTCTTGTTGGCACCTACGGTACCATCGGAGCCTAAACCGTAGAACAAAGCGGCAAAAATATCATTGGCGGCTTTGCTTTCTAATTTGGTTTCGGGCAAGGATAAATTAGTCAAATCGTCTTTGATACCGACCGTGAACTCTTTTTTGGGTTCGGTGGCGGCCAGGTTATCAAACACGGCTTTAACGTGAGAGGGGGTAAAGTCTTTGGAACCGATACCGTAGCGTCCGCCGATAATGAGCGGGGTAGCGGCAAATTTGGCCTTGGCTTCTTTGGTTAAGAAAGCGGCGCAAACATCTTGGAACAACGGTTCGCCCAAGGAACCGGGTTCTTTCGTGCGGTCCATAACGGCAATTCTCTTAACAGAGGCCGGGATGACTTTAATAAAATCTTCAATAGAGAAGGGGCGGAATAATTTAATTTTGAGTACGCCCACTTTTTCGCCTTTCATCGCTTCTACGGCGTTCTGCGCTACGTCCGCGCCGGAACCCATAATCACGACCAAGCGTTCCGCATCCGCATCACCGACGTATTGGAAGAGTTCGTAGTGGCGGCCGGTCAATTTTTCAAATTTAGCCATTTCTTCTTTTACAATACCGGGAACGGCATTATAAAATTTATTGACGGCTTCGCGGGCCTGGAAGTACACGTCCGGGTTGGCGGCGGTACCGCGCACGGTCGGGTGTTCCGGGTTTAAACCGCGGGACTTGTGTTCTTCCACGAGTTTATCGTCAATCATTTCGTGCATTTGTTCTTTGGTAAGAGGTTCCACCATATTCAGTTCGTGGCTGGTGCGGAAACCGTCAAAGAAATGCACAAACGGCACGCGGGCTTTAAGCGTGGAGGCTTGGGAAATAAGCGCCATATCCATTGCTTCCTGCGGGTTGTCGGAGCAGAGCATAGCCCAACCGGTTTGGCGTACGGCCATTACGTCGGAGTGGTCGCCGAAGATAGACAAAGCCGTCGTGGCGATAGCGCGCGCAGACACGTGGAACACGGTCGGCGTGAGTTCGCCCGCGATTTTGTACATATTCGGGATCATCAAAAGTAAGCCCTGCGAAGCGGTAAAAGTGGTCGTCAGCGCGCCGGCGGTCAAGGAACCGTGTACGGCACCGGAGGCACCGCCTTCGGATTGGAGTTCGTTCACGGAAGGAACGTTGCCCCAAATGTTGGTTTCACCCTTGGCGCTTTTGGCGTCGCAGATTTCGCCCATCGTAGAGGACGGGGTAATCGGGTAAATAGCGATTACTTCGTTGGTAGCGTGGGCGACGTGGGATACTGCACCGTTGCCGTCCATAGCAACTAGTTTAGCCATAATAGAGAAGTCTCCTTTTGCTTAAATTAAAACGGTAAAACGCCGCTACTAAATGCGGCAGCCCGGAAGGTACTCCGGCCTATGTATATTGTATAACTTTGCAGGGGAGAGGTCAAACAACAATTTACCGCCCGGTAAATAAAAGAATTTTTACTTGTTTTGGATTTCAATTTTGGTTATACTATTAGGTAGATTTTACTTATAAGGAGAGAATATGAATAATAAGGGTTTTACGCTTATTGAACTGTTAGTAGTCGTGCTGATTATCGGCATTTTGTCCGCCGTTGCGCTCCCGCAGTATGAACGCTCTGTGGAAAAGGCCCGCACCGCCGAAGCGGTGGTAACGTCCAAGAATATTTTGGATGCGGCGTCCATTTATGCCACTACCTTCCGCACCTGCCCGGGTGCGCTTTCCGACTTGGACATTAAAATTGCCAACAACAGCAAAAACTGGACCTACACCCTCGGCACCGCCGCAGGAAGCACCCGCAACTGCGAAGTGACGGTAACGTCCAAGGGTATGAGCAACAGTTATACGGGTGTACGCGGCTTTGTAAAGGTGCAGACTGCTGGTATGCCCGAAGTGGGCACTATGTACTGGCGCTGTCCGTCAGGCGATTGCGCAGACTTTTTTGATTTGATTAACGTGTCGCCTATTTCCAACGGCAGTTCGTATTACCGTTAATCGGTTGCACTTTTTTGTATCAAGCCCCCGGTTTTGCCAACCGGGGGTTTTTCATTTTATTATAACCCGTTTTGAACTCCGTTTCCCGGTTTGATATACTTATATATATGAATATCCAAAAATGGCTTTGTATGCACCGTACCGCCTGCGTAGTTTACGAAACGTTGCGCTGGCTGAAACATAAAATTTTCTTTTTTCTTCACACCCATACACCCGTATGGTATCAGTTTGATAAACCGCATACCTCGGAGGAATGCAAGGAAACTTTGCCTGCAAATAAGGAGTGGTACCGCATTTCCCGCCCGCTTTACCGCCACGAACACGTTTATTATCACTTGGGTAAGGCCTTAAAGGCTAATGCTAACGTCAAAGGGGTGGCGCTGATTTTCTTTATGGGAATTGGCGATTACTTATATACTACACCAATGCTATCCGCGCTTAAAAAGGCGTACCCCCATTTACCCTTTTACGCATATGTGGGAGGGCAGTTTGACCGCAATAATTCGCCCTTAGTTGGCAAATTACTGGCCGAAAATCCCCACTTTGAAAAGGTTTTTTATTTTGACGGATACCGGCACCCGTTTATTTGGAAAAATTACAATTACGAGGATGCCTTTAAAAATATTCCCGAAGGTTTTTTGGCTGTGCCTGTGTACTACGATTACGGTTTGCACGTTGCACACCGCGTAAAGAGTTTGTTTGAAACTTTTTCATTACCCGTGCCCAAAGATGTTCCCGCTCCTGTAATGTATTTCCCGGCAGAGCCCGCCCCGGTGGTGGCTGAGTATTTGGACAAGGCACGCAAAGGCGCGCAAGGCAAAAAAGGGATTATTTTCTTGCAGTTGGATTCACGCGGCTCAAACTACGTTTATCCGCATATGCGGGCACTTGCCAAGGGACTTATTCAAGAGGGGTACTTTGTAATGAGCGTTACCAAGGGCGGCCCTGTGGAAAACCCGGACTATTTGGAAATTGATATCAAAAAACTGTCCATTAACCAAACGTGGCATTTGCTTTCCCTTTTAAAAGGTGAATTTCCGCTGTACGTGATAGCCGTCAACTCCGTTTTTTGGGCCGCTTCGGCGGGGCTGGGCTTGCCTAACTTGGGCTTGCAGCATTGGATAGATAAAAAGGTTCACAATCTGTGGTATCCCAATATTGAGGTGGTAACCGATTACATTTATCCTCTTCTTCCGCGCGAAAAGCAGATTTTTGCCCCGGCGGAAAGTTATACCCCGCATAACAAAAAAATTATTGATTACAAACCCGAGTGGGTGATTAAGTGGTTCAAAGAGAAATTTGAAAAATAGGCGGAAAGTTTACTTTTTCGCCGGAAAAATTAACCAAAAAATCTCAGCCAAAGCGTTATAAAAACAGGCTTGCACGGATATTTTGATAACCCGCCCTAAGGGGTTCAAAAAATATTTTTTCGTACAAGCCGTTTTTATGGGCAATGCACGGGTGGCACGTTAGGTTGGGGTAATGGTTGTTATTTAATAGGTCATACTGGAAGGTTTGCCGGCGCGGAGCGTTCGGGAAACTATCGTTTGCCGTTGTCGTCATTCCCGAAAGTCGTAGTCGGGAATCTGTCGTTATTATTGTTTACACAACACAACGGATCCCCGACAAAAACTCTCGGGGATGACAAAGGAAAAAGCATTTTACTCTTTAAATTCGTTGTAACTGACCTTCTTTTCAAAGGCTTCGCGCGGGCGCGCGTCGGGTGTTTCGGCGGGATAACCCATTGCAATTAAATGCTCAATTTTTTTGCCTTTGGGCAGTTTAAAGAATTTTTCCGCTTTGGCCGAATTTAACCACCCAATCCAGCAGGTGCCAAGCCCCAGGTCCCACGCGCGCAAGACGAGTTGCTCGCCGGAAATGCCTTGATCCACCAAATAAAATTCCGTCCGGCGGAAGAAATTACCGATACGGCTGGTAAAGGTCCCCTTGTCCGATACGGCGGCAATCAAAACGGGAGCCTTTTCGGCCCATTTGCTCATTGCATATACACCGCTAAATGCTTCTTTGCAAAAGGCTTCTTTTACTTTCGGGTCGTCAATTACAATATAGTGCCACGGCTGGGAATTGCAGGCGGACGGCGCCAGACGGGCGGCTTCCAAGCACTCGTTTATTTTTTCCCGTTCTACGGGCTTATCCAAATATTTGCGCACGCTGCGGCGCGTTTGAATGGCTTGCAATACTTCCATAAAATATACCCCTGTAAATAAGATACAAATATCTTACCAAATTGGAGTCCGGTTTTTATAAAATAAGAATATGCAATTTACAAAATATACAGGTTTGGGAAACGATTTCGTCCTGCTGGACGGAGCGGCCGCGGCGGACTTAAAAAATCCGTCTGCGCTTGCTAAAACTATTTGCAACCGTCGCTTTGGCGTCGGGGCAGACGGACTTGTTTTGCTTTTGCCGTCAGCCAAAGCCGATATCAAAATGCGTATTTTTAACAGCGACGGCAGCGAGGCCGAAATGTGCGGCAATGCTTCGCGCTGTGTGGCTTTGCATCTTTTCCGTCGGAAAACGGTAAATAAAAAACATATTTCGTTAGATACCTTGGCGGGCATTATCCGCACGGAAATTATCAACGAAGCCCGCGGACTTGTGCGGGTGGATATGGGCGCGCCCCGGCTTACGCAGGGGGAAATCCCTATGGCGGGAAACCCGGCGGAAACAGCCGTCAATTTTCCGCTTTCTGCCGCGGGACAAACCTTTCACGGAACAGCCGTTTCTATGGGAAATCCGCATTTGGTTATTTTTACGCCGGATATTAACAAGGTTCCTCTTTCTGTTTGGGGGCCGCAATTGGAAACGCACCCGCTTTTTCCGCGTAAAACAAATGTGGAGTTTGTGCAGGTGTTAGATGATAAAACCGTGCGGATGCGCGTATGGGAGCGCGGTGCGGGCATTACGCAGGCTTGCGGAACAGGCTCTTGTGCTACGGCGGTGGCGTGTGTATTAAACCATAAAACAGAAAAAAATATAACCGTTAAATTGGACGGCGGCGACCTGTTTATAGAGTGGCCGGAGCAAAAAAATATTTTTATGACGGGGCTTGCCCAAGCAGTTTTTTCGGGCGAATATTGGGGGAAATAATGGCGCAATTAAACGAAAATTATTTAAAATTACAGGGCAGTTATCTTTTTTCTACCATTGCCAAGCGCGTGGCTGCTTTTAAGGAACAAAACCCGGGCAAAAGCGTGATTAGTTTAGGCATTGGGGACGTTTCGCGCCCGCTGGTTCCGGCGGTGGTGGAAGCGTTAAAAAAAGCGTGCGACGAAATGGGCAATATAAACACCTTTCGCGGATACGGCCCTGAGCAGGGCTATGCGTTTTTGCGCGAAGCCATTTTAAAGCACGATTATTTATCGCGCGGTATAAAATTATCCGCCGACGAAATTTTTGTCAGTGACGGCGCCAAAAGCGACGTGGCGAACTTCCAGGAACTCTTTTCCCCGTTGGAAACGGTCGCCCTGCAAAACCCGGTGTATCCCGTGTACTTGGATACCAACGTAATGGCCGGCAGAACGGAAGAATTTTCAAACGGACGTTACGGCGGGGTGGTTTATTTGCCGTGTACCGAGGGAAATAATTTTACGCCGGCCTTGCCGGATAAGCCCGCTGATTTGGTTTATTTGTGTTCACCCAATAACCCCACGGGAACCGCTATGACGCGTGCGGAGTTAAAAAAATGGGTAGATTGGGCGGTTGAAAACCATAGCATTATTTTATATGACTCCGCTTACGAGGCATATATCACACAGGCAGATGTGCCGCACTCCATTTACGAAATTCCGGGGGCGGAAAAAGTAGCGGTAGAGTTCCGTTCGTTCTCCAAAACGGCGGGTTTTACCGGTACGCGCTGTGCTTATACGGTGGTGCCTAAGGGGGTGGAAATCTTTGACGCAAACGGCTCCGCACATCCGCTTAATGCGTTGTGGCTGCGCCGGCAGACAACCAAATTTAACGGCGTGCCGTATATTGTCCAGCGTGGGGCGGAGGCCGTTTTTTCGCCCGACGGACAAGCGCAGATTAAAGAGGTTATTTCCGGTTATCAGGCTAATGCGCGCGTGATTTTAAATGCCCTAAAAGGTGCGGGCATACAAGCCTTCGGCGGGATAAATGCGCCGTATATTTGGCTAAAAACCCCAAATGGGCTGGATAGTTGGACCTTTTTTGATAAACTCTTGCAGGAAGCGCAGGTGGTGGGCACCCCGGGAATCGGGTTCGGTTCGTGCGGAGAGGGCTACTTCCGCTTGACGGCTTTTAACACACCGGAACTGACGAAACAGGCCGCAGACCGCGTAAGTGCGCTTAAATTTTAGTAAAATTTGTTAAAATCATTAGGGAGGATTTATGAATAAAGTTTCTAATTCTGGTTTTACACTAATTGAATTGCTGACGGTGGTTTTGATTATCGGTGTATTGACGTCCATAGCATTGCCGCAGTACACGCGCTCTATTGAGCGCGCCCGCGCCACGGAAGCGATGGCCGGCATTAAGGCCCTTAATGACGCGGTTTATGCCTACGCCGCCGGACGTTCGGGCGACAACGCTTGCCCGGTTTCGTTTAAAAAATTGGCGATTGCCTACCCCGGCACAATGAGCGCGGACGGAAGCAAAATCACGACAAAGGCTTTTGAATTTGTGATAAACTCCGCCACTAACGCCAATATCCCCGGCACCGACTGCAACGGCGTAACCGCCAAACGCTTGGGCGGCAACAAGTACGACTATGTACTGTGGAACCCGTACATCAGCGGAACGTCGGGCAAGGGGGCTTCACTCGCCTGCACGAGCAACCAAGCCAAGAGTATTGCTATTTGCCAATCGCTTGACCTGTACACTGCCGGCCGCAAGCCGTATTAATTTAGCAGTTAGATATTTTATATAGTTGTTTTTTGTAACGCCCGCCGCTTGAACCCGGCGGGTTTTTTATTTGTTCTTGGGGCTGTTGTCTTTAACGGCAACTACCCATAAGGTAGGTTGCAGGTTCTATTGCTTGTGTAGTTTGCCTTTTATATTGTAGTTGTCGTCATCCTGGAAAGTTGTAGTCCAGGATCTGCCGTTACTCTAAAAGAGGACAACAACAGATACCGGAACGCTCCGCCCCGGCAAACCTTCCGGTATGACATTTTAGATAACAACCCATAAGGTAGATTCTAAAACCTATCAATAGACCCCGTACAGAAACACTACGGGGTGCCGCCTAGCGGTATGGGCGGCAATTCAGGATGACTTTATGTTTATGACGGCCTTTGTTTTATTTATAGGTGTTGTTTCGTAGGTTGCGATATTACCAAAACAGTGTGGCTCCATTAGTCAAAAGCGGGAAAAGGTAAGTCGTCCGCAGGACTTCTTTTTAAAGGGTTGTATCCGTTTTTTTTTTTTTTCTAAAATTTTGAAAATTAAGGCCGGATATACCCGGATGTATCCGGCATATAAAAACACATATAAAAGGCCGTTTTGCCCAAATAAAAAGGCCTTAAAAGGA